>NZ_QODJ01000114.1:0-7114 GCF_009935965.1 Pseudomonas sp. L13 | reverse complement strand
GTTCTTAAACCTTACGATGAACCAGTTTGATGCGCGACAGCGCTATGTCGGAGACTTAGTGGGGCCTCCCACATTTTAATAGCCGGGGCGGGCCTTGAGCTGTTCGGCAGCGGCTTTGGCCAGGTCCGGCGGCAGGAAGTCTTTGTCCGGGTTGTAGTCGGCCTTGAGGTAGCGCGCCAGATCCTGCAAATCCCCTGGGTTGAGCGTGCCCGCCGCCTGCTTCAAGCGCAGGTTGTCGAGGATGTAATCGTAGCGGCTGTTGTTGTAGTTGCGCACCGACGCGTACAGCTGGCGCTGTGAGTCCAGCACGTCGACGATGTTGCGCGTACCCACCTGATAGCCGATTTCCGTGGCTTCCACCGCGCTCTGGTTGGAGATGATCGACTGGCGGCGTGCTTGCACCTGCTCCACATCGGTGTTGACTGCACGGTGCAGGTTGCGGGTGTTTTCCACCACTTGGCGGCGCAGGCCTTCGCGTTGTTGCTCGGTCTGGTCGAGGCGCGAATAGGATTCGCGCACTTGCGAGCTGGTGAGGCCGCCGCTGTAGATCGGAATGTTCAACCGCAGGCCGACGGTGCGCTGCGACACATCGCCGCCGTACGGGATAGGCAACTGGTTCGGGTTGCTGAAACCCAGGGCGTCGTTGTCGCCTTTTTCGTATTGCGCAACCGCATCGAGGGTCGGCAAGTGGCCGGCCTTGCGCTGCCGAAGGGTTTCTTCGGCGGCGGTTACCGCGTAATTGCTGGCGAGCAGGTTGAGGTTCTGGCGCCCGGCAGTTTCGACCCAGGCCTTGGCGTCGTTCGGCGCCGGCGGCAGCACCGGCAGCGTATGAACGATGCCCTGGATCGAATTGTATTGGCGGTTGGTCAGGGTGATCAGCGCTTCGAAAGCGTCGTCCACCTGGCGCTGGGCCAGGATGCGGTTGGCCCGGGCAGTGTCGTAGCTGGCCTGGGATTGCAGCACATCGGTCTTGTCCGACAGGCCCACATCGAAGCGTTCGTTGGACTGGTCGAGCTGGCGCTTGAAGGCATTTTCTTCGGCTTTGGTCGACGCCAGGTTGTCCTGGGCGCGCAGCACGGCGAAGTAGCTCTCGGCACTTTGCAAAATCAGGTTCTGCTCGGAGGCCGACAGTTGCAGCGAGGCTTGCTCGTTGACCGCTTGGGCGGCTTGCAGCTGGAACCAGCGGTCGGCGCGAAACAACGGCTGGCTCAGGGTGGCGCGCCAGGAGTGGGCGTCACGGTTGGCCGTGGCGGCCGGTTGATCGATCTGGGTGCGCACGTTATTGCTGTCGGCACCGGCCGACAGATTCGGCAGCAAACCTGCGCGGGCCTGGGGCACCACTTCTTTTTGCGCGCCGTACTGCGCACGGGCAGCGGCCAGGTCGGCGTTGTTGTGCGCCGCTTCCTGATAGACGCTGACCAGGTCGGTGTTGGCGGACAAGGGCGCTTCAGCTGCCCAGACCAGTCCGTTGGTCGCACAAGACACGGCAACAGCCAGTGAGAGTTTGCGCAGCATGAGGCGATCCCTAATTTTAATATTACGACTATAATTTAGCGCTCAAGGCTAAGGCTGGCCATTCCTGGCGTCAAGCCTTGAAGCAGTGCCCGAGTGTAGTGGCCGGACCTGCGCACAACAATCCCACGATCGCGCCATTCATCACGCTGAATGCACCGCTATTGGCAATTTGCCCACGCCATGGTCTAGACTGGCCGCGTTCTTGTCGGGGTGCCTTGTTGGAAGGCTGAGATCGGTAAATACCGGATCCCGTTGAACCTGATCAGGTTAGCGCCTGCGTAGGGAACAAGATTTCTCGTCACCCGGCGAGTCCTCTTGTGCTTCGTCCGGGATGTTGTTCGACAATCGAACAGCCCTCGTGCGCCAAGCACAGCACTGGTTACAGTGCGTCCGTCCGTCACAGGTTCGCTCCGACAAAAATCCACCGCCTGGATAAGTTGGAGAGCCCGTGATGAGTACAAAACTAAAAAATACCGTGCACCTGAGTGAATCGGCCAAGGTCGACTCCGGCTCCGTGCAGCCGTTTACCCGCTCGCAGAAAATCTACGTGCAGGGCTCCCGCCCGGATATTCGCGTGCCGATGCGCGAGATCAGCCTGGACGTCACGCCTACCGATTTCGGCGGCGAAATCAACGCGCCGGTTACCGTCTACGACACCTCAGGCCCCTACACCGACCCGAATGTGATTATCGACGTGCGCAAAGGCCTGGCCGACGTGCGCTCGCCGTGGATCGAAGTACGCGACGACACCGAGCGCCTGCCCGGTCTCACCTCGCACTTCGGCCAGCAGCGCTTGAGCGACGCCGAACTGACTGCCCTGCGTTTTGCCCATGTAAAGAACCCGCGCCGCGCCAAGGCCGGTGCCAACGTCACGCAAATGCATTACGCGCGCAAAGGCATCATCACGGCCGAGATGGAATACGTCGCCATCCGCGAAAACATGAAGCTTGAAGAGGCCCGTGCCAGTGGCTTGCTGGATCAGCAGCACGCCGGCCACAGCTTCGGCGCCAGCGTGCCGAAAATCATCACGCCTGAATTCGTACGCGAAGAAATCGCCCGGGGCCGCGCGATCATCCCGGCCAACATCAACCACACCGAGCTGGAACCGATGATCATCGGCCGTAACTTCCTGGTGAAGATCAACGGCAACATTGGCAACAGCGCCCTGGGGTCGTCCATCGAAGAGGAAGTGGCGAAGCTCACCTGGGGCATTCGCTGGGGCTCGGACACGGTGATGGACCTGTCCACCGGTAAACACATCCACGAAACCCGCGAGTGGATCATCCGCAACTCGCCAGTGCCAATCGGTACCGTGCCGATCTACCAGGCCCTGGAAAAAGTCGGGGGCGCCGCCGAAGACCTGACCTGGGAGCTGTTCCGCGACACCTTGATCGAACAGGCCGAGCAGGGCGTCGACTACTTCACCATCCACGCTGGGGTATTGCTGCGGTATGTGCCGCTGACTGCCAAGCGCGTGACCGGCATCGTCTCCCGTGGTGGTTCGATCATGGCCAAGTGGTGCCTGGCCCACCACAAAGAGAACTTCACCTACACGCATTTCGACGAAATCTGCGAAATCATGAAGGCCTATGACGTCAGCTTCTCCCTTGGCGATGGCTTGCGCCCGGGTTCGATTGCCGATGCCAACGACGCCGCGCAATTCGGCGAACTGGAAACCCTGGGCGAACTGACCAAGACCGCCTGGAAGCACGACGTGCAAACCATGATCGAAGGCCCCGGCCATGTGCCGATGCAGTTGATCAAGGAGAACATGGACAAGCAACTGGAGTGCTGCGACGAGGCGCCGTTCTACACCCTAGGCCCGCTGACCACCGACATTGCGCCCGGCTATGATCACATCACTTCGGGTATCGGCGCGGCAATGATCGGCTGGTTCGGTTGTGCCATGCTCTGCTACGTCACGCCCAAGGAGCACCTGGGCTTGCCGAACAAGGATGACGTGAAGACCGGGATCATTACCTACAAGATCGCGGCCCACGCGGCCGACCTCGCCAAAGGCCACCCCGGCGCGCAGATTCGCGATAACGCCTTGAGCAAGGCGCGCTTCGAGTTCCGCTGGGAAGATCAGTTCAACCTCGGCCTGGACCCGGATACCGCACGTTCATATCACGATGAAACCTTGCCGAAGGATTCGGCCAAGGTCGCGCATTTCTGTTCGATGTGCGGGCCTAAGTTCTGCTCGATGAAAATCACCCAGGAAGTGCGGGAGTACGCGGCCAACCAGCGCATCGATGCGGTGGATGTGGATGTGGCCAAGGGCTTGGCCGAGCAGGCTGAGCGGTTCAAGCAGGAAGGTAGCCAGCTCTACAAGAAGGTCTGATCCATAGGCGGCGGTGCCTGCACCGCCGTCATCGCGGGCAAGCCCGGCTCCCACAGTTGGCCTAAGTGGACTCAGATTTTGTGTTCACAGCCGGTCCCCTGTGGGAGTCGGGCTTGCCCGCGATAGCGATCCGACAAACACCCACTCTCCCCTGCAATAACAACCGATCAGCGGCGTGCCGGCATCAGCTCAGGCTTGATCACGCCGGTGAGGCGCGTATAGGGCAGGGTGATTTCGATCAGCCCCTGTGCGTAAGGGGCGATGGTGCTGACGTTGTACTTGAGCACCACGCCGCCGCTGGTCAAGGCCACGTTCGGGGTTTTCTGAAACGGCCAGCTCTTCACGAACTCCGGGTCGCGGTCCATCTTGGTGCTGATCAACCAACTGTTGTGGGCGACTTTCGCGGTATTCCAGAAGGCCTGCTCCTGGCCGGGCAGTAGCATGTCGGCCAGGGTCAGTTCCTTATGCAGAATCCGTGAATAGTTGATAAACCCGCGGCCTGGCTCGCCGTGGGCGACACCGGTGTCCAGGTAGCTGGACACTTCAACGATCACCAGTCCGTCATGCTGGTCACGTACCTTGGCTTGCAAGTACATGCCGTGGCGGTCCGGCGACTCGCGCAGGAAGGTGTTGCGGTAAGCGTTCAGGCTCGCCGGCACGCTGGCGCCAGGCGTGGTGCGGGTCATTTGCAGCAGGCGCTGTTCCACCAGGCTGTCCAGTTGTGGCTCGGCAGGGAAATGCACGGTGTCGATGTTCACCAGCGGGCAGGCCGGGCTGTCACAGCCGGGCTTGATCTGCTCCGACTTGTCGGTGGTAACGTCCAGCGGCTTGAGGTAGGCGGGTTGGAACAGGCTCTGGCAAGCACCCAGGGTCAAGGCAATACAGGCCACGGAGGCGATTCTTAAAAGCGACATGTGTGTCCTTCGTAAATCGATGGAAAGCGAAAAGAGTAGCGCTTGGACTGCCAACGTGGCCGCCAGTTCGCCACTAAACTGATTGCAGTGAGTTTGACGTTCGCCGCCGCTGACGGCAACTGGAAAGGGGCTGCATCAACGGGCGCCGGCGCGTTAGGATGGCAGCCATTGCACGAGCTTAACGAGGGACACCATGACCGACATCGAGAAGTCGACGCCGAACAAGATCGAGATTGTTCAGCGTGACAATGCCTATAAAGGCTTCTACAAGCTCGATCGCGTGCAACTGCGCCACGAGAAGTTCGACGGCGGCATGAGCCGGGTGATCAACCGCGAAGTGTTCGTGCGTCATGACGCCGTGTGCGTGCTGCCCTACGACCCGCTGCGCGATGAGGTGGTGCTGATCGAACAGTTCCGCGTCGGCGCCATGGGTCGTGCCGATAACCCCTGGCTGGTGGAGATGGTCGCCGGCCTGATTGACAAGGATGAGCAACCCGAGGAGGTTGCACACCGCGAGGCCGAGGAGGAAGCTGGGCTGACATTCTCCGCGCTGTGGCCGATCACCAAGTATTTCCCGTCGCCGGGCGGCAGTACCGAATTTGTCCACCTGTACCTGGGCCGTTGCGATAGCTCGGGCGCGGGTGGGGTCCATGGATTGGAAGAAGAAGCAGAAGATATCCGCGTCACCGCCTGGGCCTTCGAAGATGCCTTGCAGGCGGTGCGCGACGGCAAGATTTCCAACGCAGCCAGCATTATCGCCCTGCAATGGCTTGCGCTTAATCGCGCGGAAGTGAGGGGGTTATGGCAGTAAAGGCACGGGAACGTTATCGAGTTGACCTGATCGGGCTGCAAGCGGCCTGCGAGGCCAACTATGCGCGGCTGATGCGCCTGCTCCCGGACATGCGTCACACCCCCCAGGCGCGGCGCATTGCTGTCACCCATGGCGACCAGATGCTCGGCGTGCTGACCCTGGAAGTCATTCTCACCTGTCCGTACACCACCACCTTGCGGGTGCGCCAGGAGCACAGCCTGCCGTGGTTGCCGGTGCCGCAATTGGAAGTGCAGGTGTACCACGATGCGCGTATGGCCGAAGTGATCAGCGCCGAACATGCACGACGCTTTCGCAGCATCTATCCTTACCCGAATGTGTTCATGCACCAGCCCGATGAGAAAGCACAGCTCAATGTGTTCCTCGGCGAATGGCTCAGCCACTGCCTGGCCTTGGGCCATGAGTTTGAAGTGGTGCGGTAGATGTGAACTGCGTCTGCTTCCTTGGGTTTCCTCTTTGTGCCCTGCCCCAGCATAATCGCGCCAACTATCCATTCCTGTGATTGCCAGGGAGAGCGCCTTGCCGAGCGTATCCGCCGTGAATCCTGATGCCGTGTTGCTGGTGCAGTTGTCCGACAGCCATCTGTTTGCCGACCCTGACGCCACGCTGCTGGGCATGAACACCCGTGAAAGCCTGCAGCGGGTAGTCGAGCTGGTGCGCGCGCAACAGCCGGCCATCGACTTGATACTGGCGACCGGCGACCTGTCCCAGGACGGCACGCTGGCTTCCTACCAGCAGTTTCGCGATTTGACCGCGTCCCTTGGCGCTCCGGCGCGTTGGATTCCTGGCAACCACGACGAACCGCAGGTCATGGCCCAGGCTGCCATGCACAGTGATTTGCTCGAACCGGTGGTGGATATCGGCAACTGGCGTATCACTCTGCTGGATTCGGCGGTACCCGGGTCGGTGCCGGGCTACCTGCAAGACGCGCAACTGCAACTGCTGGCGCAGGCCTTGAGCGAAGCGCCGGGCCGCCATCACCTGGTGTGTTTCCACCATCATCCGGTGCCCATCGGTTGTGCGTGGATGGAGCCAATTGGTCTGCGCAACCCCGAAGCGCTGTTTGCCGTGCTTGAGCGCTTTCCGCAGACCAAGGCATTGCTGTGGGGGCATGTGCATCAGGAGATCGACAGCGAGCGCGACGGTGTGCGGCTGTTGGCTTCGCCGTCTACCTGTATCCAGTTTGCGCCGGGGAGTGAGGACTTTCAGGTCAGCGAGCAAGCGCCGGGGTATCGCTGGTTGCGTTTGCATGGCGACGGACGGTTGGAGACGGGGGTGGAGCGTTTGGTTGGCTTTGCATTCACCGTCGATTACGGTAGCAACGGTTACTAAGGCCTCACTTGTGGGAGCTGGCTTGCCTGCGATGGCGGCCTGACTGCCGACCAGAATCTCGGATCAGACCGTGTACATATCCATTATTTAGGTAACGGCTGCTTATGGTTCCGCTTTTACAGCGGGTCACTTTTGGAAAAGAGCCCCAAAAGTAACCAAAAGGGCTCTTGCCCCACCACTCGG
>NZ_QODJ01000113.1:0-7298 GCF_009935965.1 Pseudomonas sp. L13 | reverse complement strand
CTCGCGAATGCGGTGTGTCAGCCAATGCTGCTGTGACTGACACACCGCATTCGCGAGCAAGCCCGCTCCCACATTTTACCGCTCCCACTGCAAACTCTGCGGTTTCAAATTTATCTGTGAACGGGTTTGTCTTTGAGGTTCAGTGTTTTATCCACCATCAACTGGATTCCTTCGAGCATCCGACAAATCCCCAGAGCCACGCTGCGAGGATTGCCGTCGATCTCAAAAGCCAAGTGGCTTGCCAGTGCATGAACTGATGCGAGGTCCTCCGAAGCATTGACCAGTAATGTCTCGGCATCCAATCCTTCACGTACAGCAAAAAGACCTTGCCCGTCATCAGCTGACCTAGGCGTTGAAGGCGGATTCAAATGATGATTAATCGCTCGATGAGCACAAGCGTGAAGCGAGGGTGAATCCAACGGCGGATTCGAACTGTTTTTAATCATGGCGAAGCTCCCAGAATATTGGAGTCACCTAGAGTTCAATCAGGCTGCGAAACCCGGTCGCTGAATGTGCAGCGACCGCCGAAGATTAGGCAGGCATCTTCCGAGGGGCAACCCTAAAACGCTGTCGGAAATTTCTGGCTGGACGTCAATGCTTAGAGCGGTCAGGTGCCAGGTGAGGTAATGCTCACCACCAAAAACCGCTTTGCTGATCGACCGGTCGCTTCCCGGTGTGGCGCGGGACAATGATGCTGAGCTGGCGCAATGGGCGGCGCGTATCCGCTCGATTGCCTGGCGCCAAACCAAATGTGGGAGCTGGCTTGCCTGCGATAGCGGTTTATCAGTCACAGCATCATTGACTGAAACTCCGCTATCGCAGGCAAGCCAGCTCCCACATTTTTCTGCATTCGCTTGATGAATCAGCGGCGGCTGCTGACTTCGGCGGGGACGTCATCACCGGCCATGCGTTTGCGGAACAGGGCCGTTCGCGCCAGCAGCAGCGTGGTGACCGGCACGGTGATCGCGAGCAAAATCGGAATCAACCAGCCGTGCAACACCGGCCCGGATTTGAGCACCGAAAAGTAGATAATCGACGCCAACGCCACGCTCCAAGCCCCCAACGTCGAGGCCAGTGCCGGTGGGTGCATGCGTTGGAAAAACTCTTTCATGCGCAGCAAGCCAATCGCGCCAATCAACGCGAACAGGCTGCTGAGCAACAGCAACGCCGCCACGATAATTTCAACCCATAACGGCATCATTCAATCACCTCGCCACGCAGCAGGAATTTGGCCAGGGCGAACGAGCCGACGAAGCCGAACAGCGCGATCAATAGCGCCGCTTCAAAGTAGGTGTCACTGGCATAGCGGATACCCAGGGTCAGCATCATCAGCATCGCCAGGATGTACAGGTAGTCCAGCGCCAGTACCCGGTCCTGGGCCGAGGGGCCTTTGAACAGGCGCACCAGGGTCAGCACCATGGCCAGGGAGAACAGGAACAGGCTGAACAGGATCGCATTGGCGAGCAGGGCGCTCATTCGAAGATCTCCATCAGGGGCCGTTCGTAGGCGTGCTTGAATTGCTGGATAAACGAGGCCTCGTCATCCAGGTCGAAGACGTGCAACAGCAGGATGCTGCGGTCCAGGGCCAGTTCCGACCACACGGTGCCGGGGGTTACGCTGGTGATCATCGCCAGCACGGCCAGGCCGTTGGCGTCGCGCAGGTCCAGGGGGATCTTGATAAAACGCGAGCGCGGCGGGCGTGAGCCGCAGGTGAGTACGCCCCAGGCCACGTGCAGGTTGGAGATGATCACGTCGAGGCCGACCCGGAAAAACAGGCGGATGATCACCCCAGGGCGGCGGATACGGATCGGCAGCGGGCGCAGCGGCGCCATCATCAGCGGCGCAAGAAAGCCCAACAGTGCGCCCAACAGCAGATTGCCGGGGCTGATCGACAAGTTCAGCACCAGCCACAATACCCACAACGCCAACGACAGCCAGGGAGCCGGGAACAGACGCTTCATGGCTGCACCTCCAGGGCGGCGGCCTTGGCTTCAGGGCTGGGCACCGGCCGGGTTGCGAGCACTGCCATCACGTAGTGTTCCGGGTTGTTCAGGCTTTCGGCGGTGGCCTGGGTGTAGCGCATCAGCGCCTCGGCCTTGAAGGTCAGCGCGATGCTCAACCCCAGTAGCAGGAAGATCGGCACACACTCGTAGCGGCGCAGCAGCGGTGATGGGCGTTCTTCCGGGGTCCAGAAGCGCTGGATGCCGAGGCGGGCGAAAGCGATGAGCGAGGCCAGGCCAGAGAGAATCAGCAGCGCCACCAAGCCCCAGGCCGCTGGGCGGATTGACTCATCCACGGCGTTGCCCAGGCCCAGTGGGTTGATCAGCGCGCTCAACAGGCTGAGCTTGCCGATAAACCCGGACAGCGGTGGCATGCCGATAATCAGCAGCGCACAGGCGATAAAGCTCAGGCCGAGAAAGGCCATGGTCCAGGGGATGACCTGGCCGATCACCGCTTTTTGCTCATCGTCCAGGTTCACGCCGGGACGCGGATGCAGCGATTCCATGGCTTTGGGCAGCGCATCGATCTCTTCGTCCAGCGGCAGATCATTGGCCGAGCGCGAACGCTCGATCAACTCCGCCAGCAAAAACAGCGCACTCAGTGCCAGGGTGGAACTGACCAGATAGAACAGCGCCCCAGCGGTCAGGCTCGGCTGGGCAAACCCGACCGCCGACAACAGGATGCCGGCCGACACCAGGATACTCAGGCTGGCCATGCGCTCCAGGCGCTGCGCCGCCACCATCGCCAGTGCCGCGCAAATGATGGTCGCCATGCCGCCGTACACCAGCCAGTCGCCACCAAACAGCGCCGAGGCGCCGGCCTGGCCGGAGAACAGCAGGGTCCACAGGCGCAGCACGGTGTACACGCCGACCTTGGTCATGATCGCGAACATCGCCGCCACCGGTGCGCTGGCCGAGGAGTAGGCGGGCGCCAGCCAGAAGTTCAGCGGCCACATGCCGGCCTTGGCCAGGAACGCCGTCGCCAGGATCGCCGCACCGGCATGCAACAGGCCGCGATCGGCCTCTGGCACCAGCGGGATCTTCAATGCCAGGTCAGCGAAGTTCAGCGTACCGGTGACGCCGTAGATCATCGCTGCGCCAATCAGGAACAGCGACGACGCCAGCAGGTTGATCGCAATGTAGTGCAGCCCCGACGACACTCGCGCACGGCCGGAGCCGTGCAGCATCAAACCGTAAGAGGCCGCCAGCAGCACCTCGAAGAACACGAACAGGTTGAACAGGTCGGCGGTGAGGAAGGCGCCATACAGCCCCATCAGTTGGATCTGGAACAGGGCATGGAAGCTGGTGCCCGCACGGTCCCAGCGCGCCATGGCGAACAGCAGCGCGCTGACGCCTATCACCCCGGTAAGTACCAGCATCATCGCCGACAGTTGGTCCACCACCAGCACGATGCCGAACGGCACCTGCCAGTTGCCCGGCAAGTACACGCCAATGGAGCCGGGGCCGCCTTGTTGCGTCCAGTACAACAGCAGCACGGCAACGCCCAGGCCGACGATGCTGGAGCACAGATTGATCTGGGCTTTGAGCGGGCGGCGTTTCTCGCCCAGCATCAGCATCAGCCCGGCGGTGAGCAGCGGCAGCAGGATCGGCGCGACGATCAGTTGATTCATCCACGTCATTCCTTGGGCTCCCGGCCGTCCACATGGTCAGTGCCGGTCAGGCCCCGGGATGCCAGCAGCACCACCAGGAACAAGGCGGTCATGGCGAAGCTGATGACGATGGCCGTGAGCACCAGGGCCTGAGGCAGTGGGTCGGTGTAGTTGAGCAGGTCTTGGGGCACGCCGTCCTTTATAATCGGCTCCTTGCCGATAAACAGGCTGCCCATGCTGAAGATGAACAGGTTGACCCCGTATGACAGCAGGCACAAACCCATGACCACCTGGAACGTCCGTGGCCGCAGGATCAACCAGACGCCGGAGGCCGCCAGGACCCCAATGGCTATTGCGATGACTTCTTCCATCAGGCGGCTCCTTCGGTTGCAGCAACCACTTTGGGCTGGTTGCTCGGTTTATGCGCGCGCACCGACTGGTGGCCGAGGGCGGTAAGCATCAACAGGGTCGAGCCCACGACCATGGCGTACACGCCGACGTCAAAGAACAGCGCACTGGCGATATGGATATCGCCCAGTAGCGGCAGGCTGAAATGCCAGGTATGGGTGGTGAGGAACGGGTACCCGGCAAACAGCGCACCCAGCCCGGTCAAGGTGGCCGACAGCAGGCCGAAACCCATCCAGCGCATCGGCCGCAGGCTCATCTGCGCCTCGACCCACTGGGTACCGGCGACCATGTATTGCAGGATAAACGCCACCGACATCACCAGCCCGGCGACGAAACCACCACCCGGTTGATTGTGGCCACGCATGAACAGGTAGAACGACACCACCAGCGCAATTGGCAGCAGCAGGCGCACCAGTACCGCCGGCACCATCATGAAGCCCAGGGCGGTGTCGCTGGCCTGGCGCGGGTTGACCAGATCGGTCGCCACGTCCGGCGCCAGTTGGCGTTGTTGGGGCGGCAACTCCATGCTTTCCTTGGATGGGCGGAAGCGGCGCAGCAGAGCGTAAACAGTCAACGCCACGGCGCCGAGTACGGTGATTTCGCCCAGGGTATCGAAGCCACGGAAGTCCACCAGCATCACATTCACCACATTGCTGCCGCCGCCTTCGGGCAGGGCACGGCTTAAGTAGAATGAGGAGATATCGTTGGGCGTCTGGCGGGTCAGCATCGCGTAGGACAACAGCGCCATGCCGCCGCCGACTGCGGTGGACAGCAGCAAGTCACGCAGGCGGCGGATACGCGCCTTGCGCAGCGAACTGGGCAGTGGCGAGACTTCTTCGATCCGCCGTGGCAGCCAGCGCAGGCCCAGTAGGATCAGTACGGTGGTGACCACTTCCACCACCAGTTGGGTGAGGGCCAGGTCTGGCGCCGAGAACCATACGAAGGTGACGCAGGTCATCAGGCCGCACACGCTGACCATGGTCAGGGCCGCCAGCCGGTGGTATTTGGCTTGCCAGGCGGCACCCAGTGCGCAGGCAATCGCCAGCAACCACAGGGTGACGAAGACGATGGAGCCCGGGATTTTCGGGCGGTCGCCCCAACTGAGGCCACTGTTGATCATCGGGATCATTGCGCCGATTACCGCCAGCAGCACCAACAGGAACAACTGGGTTTGCAGGCGCTTGGTGCTGATGCGTTTCTCGATCCGCCGTACGCCGCGCATCATCATCACCAGGCAGCGCTCGAAGCCGCGCTTGCCGTTGAAATAGCCGATCAGCGGTGGGTATTCGAAGCGGCCACGCTTGAGTTGCTTGCGCAGCAGCAGGTACAGCACCACGCCGCCGGTCATCGCCACCAGGCTCATGATCATCGGCGCGTTCCAGCCGTGCCAGATCGCCAGGCTATATTCCGGCAAGGTACCGCCCACCACCGGCAGGGCGGCAGCGGCGAGGATCGAGCCGACCATCTGGGCCGGGAAAATCCCCACCAGCAGGCAGGTGAACACCAGCAACTCGACCGGTGCGCGCATCCAGCGCGGCGGCTCGTGGGGTGTGTGCGGCAAGTCGGTGGCGGGCGGGCCGAAGAACACATCCACGGTGAAGCGCAGGGCATAGGCCACACTGAACGTCCCGGCGATGGTCGCGATCAGCGGCAGGGCGATTTCCACCCATCGGGTCGACGAGATAAACACGGTTTCGGCAAAGAACATCTCTTTGGACAGGAAGCCATTGAGCAACGGCACCCCGGCCATCGATGCACTGGCGACCATCGCCAGGGTCGCGGTAAACGGGATCAGGCGCACCAGCCCACTGAGCTTGCGGATATCCCGCGTGCCGCTTTCGTGGTCGATGATGCCCGCGGCCATGAACAGCGAAGCCTTGAACGTGGCGTGGTTGAGAATGTGGAAGACGGCGGCAACAGCGGCCAGTGGGCTGTTAAGGCCCAGCAGCAGGGTGATCAGCCCGAGGTGGCTGATAGTGGAATAGGCCAGCAGGCCCTTGAGATCGTTTTGAAACATGGCGCAGTAAGCGCCGAGGAGGAGAGTGAGGGCGCCGGCACCGCCGACGATCCAGAACCATTCTTCGCTGCCGGACAGCGATGGCCACAGGCGGGCCAGCAAGAACACGCCGGCCTTCACCATCGTCGCCGAATGCAGATAAGCCGAAACCGGGGTGGGTGCCGCCATGGCGTGGGGCAGCCAGAAATGGAAGGGGAACTGCGCGCTTTTGCTCAAGGCGCCGATCAGCACCAGGGCGAGCATGACCGGGTACAGCGAATGCGCGCGAATCTGATCGCCCGCCGCCAGCACCTGGTCCAGGTCATAGCTGCCGACGATATGCCCCAGCAGCATCACCCCCGCCAACAGGCACAGGCCACCTGCGCCGGTGACCATCAGTGCCATGTACGCACCACGGCGTGCATCGGCGCGGTGGTGCCAATAGCCGATCAGCAGGAACGAGAACAGGCTGGTCAGTTCCCAGAAAAATACGATCTGGATCAGGTTGCCAGAGATCACCAGGCCAAGCATGGCGCCCATGAACGCCAGGAAAAACGCAAAGAAACGCGGCACCGGGTCGTCCGGTGACATGTAATAACGCGCATACAGCGACACCAGCGTGCCGATGCCCAGCACCAGCATCGAGAACAGCCAGGCAAACCCATCCATGCGCAACACGAAGTTCAGCCCCAGGCTGGGCAACCACATGAATTCTTCGCGGATCACGCCACCGTGGGCGATCTGGGGGTAGAGCAGGGCGACTTGAATAGTACCGACCAGTGCCACAAGGCCGGCCAACAGGGATTCGGTGTTACGTGCGTTATGCGGCAGCAAGGCCGCCAGACAGCTGCCGATAAAAGGCAGAAGCAGTAGAACTATCAGGGACATAGGCTTCTAATCTGCGGGAGTTTGGGATGCATCATACGTGCCGCTTTCACGATCACCAAACGCCAAGATGTGGCAGGATCCTACAAGGTAGGCTGAAACTTCCCATTTGGCACTGTTTCAACCTGCCCTTGAATTAAAATGCCGACCTCTGTGGGAGCCATTATCTGCAGCGACGCCGTACCTGTGGCGAGGGAGCTTGCTCCCGTGACGGCCTGACAGCCGACGCTGATCTCCCTGACACCCCACGATCCAATTGTGGGGCTTGCCTGCGAAGACGGCCTGACAGCCGACACCTATCTCCCTGACACCCCGCGATCCTACTGTGGGAGCGGGCTTGCTCGCGAAGGCGGCCTGGCAGTCAACACAGTTGGACCGTGTACATATCCATTCCTGCGG
>NZ_QODJ01000112.1:0-7674 GCF_009935965.1 Pseudomonas sp. L13 | reverse complement strand
CTCAACCTTGGGCACCTAGTCGATGCTCAGAAGCAAAAACGCGGCGAAGGCTTTGAACTGCGCACCGATGGTTGGGGCGCGATTCGGGGTGGGAAAGGTTTGTTTGTCAGTGCTGATGTGCAGCCTCGGGCTAGCGACCAGATGCTGGAAATGAGTGCTGCGTTGGGCCATTTGCAACAGGCTGCGGATCAATTGGATGGGCTGTCCACCGATGCCCAGGCTGCCAAGGCTGACCCGGCAGATGTGCAGGCGCAGATCAACCTGCTCAAAAAAGACATTGAACAACTTGCATCGTCCGTGCTGCTCCTCAGTGCCCCTGAAGGCATTGCCTTGACCAGCGGCAAGCACTTGCAGCTGGCGGCTCAAAACAACCTGATGCTCAACGCTGGTGGCGAGGCGGATATCAGCGTGATCAAGCGCCTGTTTATCGGCGTGGGGCAGGGGGTGAGCCTGTTCGTGCGCAAGCTTGGGATCAAGCTGACTGCCAACCAGGGGCCGGTCAAGATCCAGGCACAGAACGACACCTTGGAACTGATGGCCCGCCAGGGTTTGGAGATCATCAGCACCGAAGACGAAATTCGCATCGTCGCGAAAAAGAAAATCACCCTGAACGCGGGCGGCAGCTACATCACCTTGGATCAGAGCTGCATCGAATCGGGCACGGCAGGAGATTACAACGTGAAGTCGGCGCACTTCGACTACTTGGGCCCAGCCACTATGAATGCCGCGCACCCTGACTTTCCGCAGAGCTTATCCAAAGAAAAAGTGCGACTGCGTGTGCCACAAGCCTCCAACGCTTCCAGCCTGGGCTGGGCCGGAATGCCTTACACGCTATACGCCGATGGCGCGTTGCTTAAAAAGGGGGCGCTGGACGACACCGGACACTTGATGGTCGACCACCAGGTCGTGACTCAAGGCTATCGATTGGAAATGGCTAACGGTGTGAGTTACCAGATTCCGGTGCCAACGGAGTACCGCAATGCCGAGCAAGCGCATATGGCCAACAGTGGTTTTCATCATCATGCATCGCAAACCGACGCCGGTGTACGGCAGCCCAACTCACACACCGACCACCGAGCGTTGTACGCGTCGGTGATGGAAGGCGCCCGAGGCAAGAAGGGAGACCAACAATGACTCAAGCTCAACCCGACATCGTCGTACCGCTTGCCCTCCAGCATACCCAGGAGGCGACATGCAGCGCGCCCTGGTTTGTGTGCAACACCGAATACCATCCCGCCATGGCGGCTTATCTCCCCTTGGTTAACGGTGAGGAAGCGTTCAGGGCTGTACATCAGGCAATTGCAGCGGCCAAAAAGACCGTGGATATCATTTGCTGGGGCTTCCAGCCGTCGATGTATTTCATCCGCGACGGCAGCGCGTCCAGTATCGGTGATCTGCTCCGTGCCAAGGCGCTGGAAGGTGTCAAGGTGCGAGTGCTGGGTTGGGAAATGCCGTTCAACAGTGCCGGCTTTGCGGGTGAAGCCAACTTGCCTGGCAAAGGCTCGATCAGCATCGCAGACCGGGCGGGCCAGAGTTCTACCCAACAGCAATACGACGATGATCGCCAATGGTTTGCCGACTGTGCGGTTGCGGACGGTAAAGCGGCCGGGCGAGGAAATGACAAGGTTCCGCTATTCGTCAGTCGTGGCTTCAGCGCACGCGAACGGGCCGAAATTAATCACTGGGTGAAGCGCGCCAGTCTCGATCCGAACATCAGTAAAAAAATGCGCTATACGATGGGGTTGTCGGCCACTCACCACCAAAAGAGTGTGTTGGTCGATTACGAGTTGTGTGACTGCGCTGTCGGCTTTGTCATGGGCCACAACATGCTCGATGAATATTGGGACACTGACTCGCATTCGGCGCTGAACCGCAGCGCCGATAGCAAGCCGGCTCCCAACAGGGGGGCACGCGGCGACCAGCCCCGGCAGGATATTTCCAGCCAGGTCAGCGGCCCGATTCTGGAACATTTGCACCATAACTTTGCGACGGCCTGGCTCAAGGAAACCGGCGAAGACCTTCTGGTTTCGCGGTGTTCCACTGAGGTCGCCGAGCACCTCACGGCCGGTAAAGGCAGCTTGTTGGTCGCGCAGTTATTGCGCACCCAGGCCCAAGCCGGCAAGCGGGATATTGAGGCGCTGTACTTGAAGGCGATCAATAACGCGACCCAGTTTATCTATATCGAAAACCAGTATTTTCGCTGGCCACCGCTGGCGGAGGCGATCAAGCAGGCGGCGCAAGTCCAGACCGGGGCAGGGCGTGACCCGGGCCTGCACGGTGCGTTGCATTTGTTCGTGATCACCAATGCCACCAACGATGGCATGGGCGCGGGCACAGTGAAAACCCAGGAGATGATCGAGAGTCTGGGGCGCGCCGAAACGATTCCGGCGGTGACCAAACTGCTGCGCATCAAGCAGATAAAAAAGGAGATGCCTCCACGGCCACGACCTGAACCCAATGACCACGTTGGGCAACGGGAACTCAAGGAGTGGCAGGCTCAACTCGATGAGCAAATCAAGGCGGTCGAAGACACCACGATTAGCCCACAGGAAGTGCCCGGCTTGAAAGTGCATTTGTGTTCGCTGGTGGCACCCGACTCACCGGCTGGCAAGAGGTGGACGCCGGTGTATATCCATTCCAAGTTGATGATCGTCAATGACGTGTTCACCACCCATGGTTCGGCGAATATCAACACCCGCAGCATGATGGTGGACAGTGAGTTGAATATTGCTCATGAGTGGGCGGAGGTGACGCAGGCGTTGCGGAGGCGGTTATGGAATCTTCATACGAAGGAGATGGGGGCGCAGGATGATCCGGGTAAAGCGTTTGATGCTTGGGAGGAAATTCTTGTTGAAAACAAAAAACGTCAGAAAGACCTAAAAAGTGGGGCGCCGTATGCCTCCCTCATCGAGTTTTATTACGGCGAAGCCACCCTGAAGGACCTTGACTGAATGCGCCTGAAAATCTTGTTATCGAGTCTGTTGCTGGCCGTGTGCGGCACCAGCAACGCTTTTACTTTGCCGACTAAGGACATGCCCTTGAATCCGCTCACTGAAATCAAGGCCAAGTTGGCCTTTGCCTGTGTACACGAAAGTATTCCGGTGTCATCCGCTGAAAGCGATGTGTTATTTCAGTACGCCCGTTGGCTGCAAAAAAACAACCAGCTCAAGCAAGACAAGACTGTCGATGTTGAGATCGAACGGTTGTATCGAATTGCTGCCGAGAACGGTCACTACAAGGCCAATATCAACCTGCAGAATGGCACCATGCGTGGCTTTTTTAAGTTGCGAGGTGAAGAACACTTGCGTTTGAGTCAGCACTTGATCGATGCCGGTGTGGCAACGGGTTATTACTTTATCGGGATCTTCTTGCAACAGGGATCTGCCGGGCTGAAGAAAGACCCGGAAATGTCGTTGCGTTACTACCGCAAAGCGGCTGATCTGGGCAATGCTCAGGCCCAGTATTACGTGGGTGACAAGCTAGAACCGAGTAATATTGCTCCGGATGTCGCTCGCCAAATGTATCGTTGCGCTGCTGAGCAAGCACATGGTAAAGCCGCTACGGCATTAGGTGTTGATCTCAAATATGGGAAAAAATACCGTGAAGCGCTTGAGGCATTCCAATTAGGAGTCGCTGCTGGTAGCAGCGTTTCGGCCTCTTTTTTAAGCAAAGGTTTTCGTAATCCGTCATCTTCTAACGAGTTACATTACCTCGGGCAACAGGAAGACTTGGAGCGTGTAGACCGCTACGAGCAAATCGGCAAAGTACTAGGTAACTACTCCTACGCCGACCCCAAAGTCCCCGAAATCAACGAAATCCTTCCCCTACCACCGGCCAAACTCCCTGCCTGGGACGGCAAGCTGCAATGGCTGGAAGCCCGCTTGGCCAACGTCCCACCGCCCAAGCCCACCGAGGCATTGATCAACCAACTGGCCAAAGCCATGGTGCTCGACCCAGCCACCGGCAAACCAATGCCCGGTTCACCGGCTTTCAGCCAAGCCAATTTCCCGGTGCGTATCTGCTACAGCGGTGAGACCTGCCCGGAGACGGGCTACTGGAAAATCATCTGGCCAAACGACCTCGCGATTAGGTGGAAAGAAGTCATTCGCCACTTTGAACAGGGCGAGACGATGCCAGTACATCAAGTCGAGCGCACTTACCCACGCCCTTGGCCGCTCTCCGAAAAGATCACCCTTCGCGATGAAGCGGTGGAGTGGGGGCTGCTTGGATGAAACGTCATTTTCAAGGCCAAGCTGGCCTTTACCTGTGCACAAGAGACGATTCGGGCTCGATCCGACGAGGGCAACGCTCTCCTACTGTACGCCTGCGAACTGCAGGAAATATCCACTCATGCAGACAGGGCCGTCGGTCCTTTCAGGCAAACAGTTTTAGTGCATTGCCACCGAAAGGGGTCATTAAAATATGAAAAACATCATCCGCATCGGCGACAAAACAACCGGCGGCGGCACCGTTCAATCGGGCTCCATTGTCATGATCTTTAGAGGCATAGGCGTGGCTCGCCAGGGCGACCCGGTGATTTGTCCGCTCCCTGGCCATGGCCGCACGGTGATTGCCGAGGGGCATCCAACGTTTCGCGACAACGGCCTTCCCGTCGCGTTTCACGGGCATCGCTGCGCCTGTGGTTGCCTCCTTATTTCGTCACTGCCTGACGCGAGCGCGAGCTAGCGATGCCGGTCAAATTGGATCAGGTGCCTGCTCTGGCGCCACGCCCTGTACGACCAAGGTGGTGGCTCTGGCTAGTGGTGTTTCCGCTGCTGCTTTTGCTGCTCGGTGTGGCGGGGACGTTTTTGTTCGGTACAGAAGCGTTGCGTCAACAACCGTTACGTTTTTGGGGGCTTGCTCTGGGCGGGCCGCTGCTGGGGTGGTGCCTGCTGGGTTTTGGGCGTGCCTTGCTGTATCTCGGCCAGCAGCAGGTTGCTGATGGGTGGGATAAGGCCCGTGAAGAGGATTTGATTGAAAAATTCCGGCGCGGTCGCCGTGTTCAACAGGTGTTGGGGGTCAGTGTGAACACGGCTTGGCGAGCGCCTGATGCACCATCAACGACGCAGTTGGATCTCGTATTGAGCGGGGACAAGGCGCTAACGGCTCAACCGTCCAGGCAAGGGACGGTGTCACGGCATAGTCGTATCGCCGCTGATAAGCATGAAGTGCCTGAGGTAACGCTGCTACGCGTGTTGGCGCAGTTGCTTGCCGATTTGGCGCCAACCCTGGAACAGCTACCCGACAATCAGCCGCTAGCGCTTTTGCTGGAAGTCGAGAGTGCCTTGCCGGAAAAGATATGGCAGCAGCTGTGGCAGCAGGCGTGGATTGAATCCGGTATCCGCCAACGGACAACACCTATTGAGCGCGGTGGTCTGGAGGCGGTGGATCAGTGGCTTGATTACCGCATTAATGATCAGGCGTTGTTGTTGGTGGTGGCCCTACGGTTCGCCGTGCAACAACCTGAAAACACGGCTGAAGCGGCGGTGGGATTACTGTTTGGCAATCGCCTGACCCAAACCCTATTACCACCCATGGCCTACCTGCATCGCCCGGAGCAGGAGCGCGAACCGTCCAACGATGCACTGTGTTACGCCGCGCATCAGGCCTTGGACTGGGTGCCTCTGACTGCGCAATCAATCGAGCAAACATGGCGAGCAGGGGTTGATGCAGCGCGTGACGCTGCGTTGACCGCCGTGTTGGCTGAAGTGCCTCTTCCAGCGAAGCCCAACGAAGGGTTTTACAACCTGGATGCCTCGTTGGGGCACCCAGGTAAAGCATCGCCGTGGCTGGCGATCGCCTTGGCGGCACAGTCCATTCATCGCGGCGCTGGGCCGCAGTTCATTTTCAGCGGGAGCGACTGTGTTGATACGGGGCTCTGGAGCACGGTGTTGACACCCGCGCCACCGCTCTCGCAATAGGGATTTTCGAATGCAGCTTCGACGTTCAGTAGGGGTGTGGATTGTGGTCAGCGTATTGGTGCTGATTGGAGTAATACTGGCGGGGGTGGTTTGGCTTTACCCGGACGTATTAGGTCTTCAGGCGGGCAGTGACCAGCAATCTATCAGCCTGTGGGTAATAGTCGCCACGACTCTGGTTCTGCTGGCGCTTGTGGGCGCCTACCATTCATTGGGCAACCAGTTAGGGCGTTCAACGTATCGTCAAGAAGCGCAGCAGGCGGATGATATTCCCCAACCTGAACAGCTTGGTCGCGAAGGGGCTGGTGATGCTTCCATGAAAGAGCGCACCCACTCGATCAGAAGACACCTGCGCGAGCACTACGGCCCCCTCTGGCGCCAAAAAGTCCGCCTCCTTCTCCTCATCGGCGACCCCGACACCGTCAACGCCATCGCCCCCAACCTCACCACCCGCCACTGGCTGGAAGGCCAGGGCACCGTCCTGCTGTGGGGCGGCAACGCCCTTGAATCCCTGGAGCAAACCTTCACCGCACACTGGTCCGGCCTGAGCCGCTGGCGCTCCCTGGATGGCGTAATCTGGGCCTTGGACAACACTCAAGCCGCCGACGCCGCCGCGATGGCCACCGGCGTGCGCCAGTTAAAGCGCTTGGCGCATCACGTAGGCTGGCAGTTGCCCTTGTACCTCTGGCAAGTGTGCGCCAGCACCTGGGAGCAAACCGGCCGTGCGATGCAGCCGGTGGGCCGCGTACTGCCCGAGCGCTTCAGCGCGCAGGAACTGCAGGAGCAGTTGACTGAGTTGCTCACGCCATTGCGCCGTGCCGGGCTGGGGCAGATGAATGAGACATTGGCCCACGATTTTTTGCTGCGGTTGTCGCGTGATTTGCAGGCCAAGGGAATTGCCCGCTGGCGGCAGGTGCTGGAGCCGCTGACGCCCGAGTTTTCCCGGGGCGTGCCGTTGCGGGGGCTGTGGTTCAGCCTGCCGGTGGCGCCGCTAAAGTCTGCTTCAAAAAGCCACGACTGGTCCGCGCCTACCCCGTGGCAGGGCGTACTCGACGACAACCGCACTGCTCGGCGTTTGGGCTGGGGCGTGGTGCGTGTCGGCTATGCATTTATGTTGGGCCTGGCGCTGTTATGGGGCGCAGGGTTGTTGCTGTCGTTCGTGACCAACCGCGTGCAGATTGGCGAGGTCGAGCGTTCGGTGGCGGCGTTGCAGCAGCCCGGTAGCGGCGACGCGCAGTTGACCGCGCTCAACGATCTGACCCGTGAACTGGCGCGCCTGGATTACCGCGCCAAAAACGGAGTGCCCTGGTATCAGCGCTTCGGCCTGGAGCAAAACCAGAACCTGCTGGCAGCGGTGTGGCCGCATTACGTGCAGGCCAATAATCGTTTGATGCGCGACCCGGTGGTGGCCAACCTGCAAGGCCGGCTCAAGGCATTTATCGCCTTGCCACCTGGTAGCGAACAGCGCGCTGCGCAGGCGCCCGGGGCTTATGAAAATCTAAAGGCTTACCTGATGCTGGCCCGGCCACAGAAGGCCGACGCGACCTTTTTGCGCAAGGCCCTGGGCAACGCCGAGCCGGCGCGCAACGGTGTGACGAATGGGCTTTGGCAAGGCCTGTCGCCGGGCCTGTGGGGCTTTTATGGCGAGCAGTTGGCCGCGCACCCGGCGTGGGCGATCAAGGCCGACCCGGCGCTGGTGGCCCAGGCTCGCCAGGTGTTGCTCAGCCAGTTGGGCCAGCGCAATGCGCAGGCCGCG
>NZ_QODJ01000111.1:0-8404 GCF_009935965.1 Pseudomonas sp. L13 | reverse complement strand
GGCAAGAGCGTTTTGCTTACTTTTGCGCTTCTCAAAAGTGAGACGCCGTCAGGGCGTAACCCTAAGTGGCCGTTACCGCAGGAACGGATATGTACCCAATCCAACTGTGTTGACTGTCAGGCCGCCTTCGCGAGCAAGCCCGCTCCCACATTTGGACTGCGGGGTGTCAGGTAGATAGATGTCGGCTGGGAGGCCGTCATCGCAGGCAAGCCAGCTCCCACAGTTGGCTGGCCTTCCTCTCTTCTGCATCCGATATTTATGCTCACTTCCCAACTTAATAATATTTTATTAATAACTCCCCGCCCCCTAACTTGACGTCATGCCCGAGCTGAATCCAACTGCATTACGCAAGGATAGAGACATGACTGTAGCAATAACAAAAATAGACACGCTGGTGGTTGGCGCAGGTCAAGCTGGCGTGGCCATGAGCGAGCATTTGAGCAAGCAAGGCGTACCACACCTGGTGTTGGAGCGCAGCCGAATCGCCGAGCGCTGGCGCACCGGGCGTTGGGACTCGCTGGTCGCCAACGGCCCAGCCTGGCATGACCGCTTCCCCGGCCTGGAATTCGATGACGTCCCCGCAGATGGCTTCGCGCCCAAAGAGCGCGTCGCCGATTACTTCGAAGCCTATGCACGAAAGTTCAATGCGCCGATCCGCACCGGCGTGGACGTCACCTCAGTGGTCCGCAACATCGGCCGCCCCGGCTTTACCGTGCACACCAGCGAAGGCGTGATCGAAGCCAACCGAGTGGTGGCCGCCACCGGGCCTTTTCAGAAGCCGGTGATTCCCGCTATCGCGCCCAAAGGCACCGCGCTGCACCAGATCCACTCCGCCGACTATCGCAACCCTGGGCAACTGCCGGCGGGCGCTGTATTGGTGGTGGGCGCCGGCTCGTCCGGGGTGCAAATTGCCGATGAATTGCAGCGCTCTGGCCGCCAGGTGTACCTGTCGGTTGGCGCCCATGACCGCCCGCCTCGCGCCTATCGCAACCGCGATTTCTGCTGGTGGCTGGGCGTATTGGGCGAGTGGGACCAGGCGGCGATGAAACCCGGCCGCGAGCACGTCACCATTGCCGTGAGCGGCGCCCACGGCGGCAAGACCATCGACTTTCGCGAGCTGGCCCAGCAAGGCATGACCCTGGTCGGCCTGACCCACGCCTTCGACGGCACGGTGGCAACGTTCCAACCCAACCTGGTGGAGAACCTGGCGCGCGGCGATGAAAACTACCTGGCCCTGCTGGATGCGGCCGACGCCTATATCGAGCGCAATGGCCTCGACCTGCCGCTGGAGCCCGAGGCACGTCGCGTGTTCCCCGACGCTGAATGCATCAGGCACCCGATCCTTGAGCTGGACCTGGCCGAGGCCGGCATCACCTCGATCATCTGGGCCACCGGATTTGCCGTGGACTACAGCTGGTTGCAGGTAGACGCCTTCGACGCCGCCGGCAAGCCGCAACACCAGCGCGGCGTCTGCAGCGAAGCGGGCATCTACTTCCTCGGTTTGCCCTGGCAATCGCGGCGTGGCTCGTCGTTTATCTGGGGCGTGTGGCACGACGCCAAATACGTGGCCGACCATATCGCCATCCAGCGTCAGTACCTTGAGTACCGCGAAGCCGCCCCGGTTGGCCGCCAGTCCCCTGTCAGCGCCTGATCACTTTTCCCTGGAGTTTTTTGATGCCTACCCACACTCGCATTCGCATGTTCAACACCCAAGCAACCTATCCCAACCAGAGCCTGGACAACGACCTGTGCCAGGCCGTGCGCGCCGGCAACACCGTGTATGTACGCGGCCAGGTGGGCACTGATTTTGACGGCAACCTGATCGGCCTCGGCGACCCACGGGCCCAGGCCGAGCAAGCGATGAAGAACGTCAAGCAACTGCTGGAAGAAGCCGGCAGCGACCTCAGCCATATCGTCAAGACCACCACCTATTTGGTCGACCCACGCTACCGCGAGCCGGTGTACCAGGAAGTCGGCAAGTGGCTCAAGGGCGTGTTCCCGATTTCCACCGGGCTGGTGGTCTCGGCCCTGGGCCAGCCGCAGTGGCTGATGGAGATTGATGTGATCGCGGTTATTCCAGAGTAAGGAGGCTAGCCATGACCTTTTCCATCGTCGGCCGGTGTGCAGAGACCGGCCAACTGGGCGTTGCCATCAGCTCATCGAGCATCGCCGTGGGCGCCCGCTGCCCGTGGCTGCGGCCCGGTGTGGGCGCAGTGTCGACCCAGAACATCACCTTGCCGGCCCTCGGCCCGGACGTCCTCGACGGGCTGGAACAGGGCCTGGCCCCCGCCGACGCCGTCGACAACGCGCTCACCCGCAACGGCTACAGCCAGTACCGGCAACTGACGGCAATTGACCATCTGGGCCGCAGCGTGCATTTCAGCGGCAGTCAGACCCTGGGTACCCATCACGCGGTATCGGGCGAGCAATGTGTGGCAGCGGGCAATATGCTCGCCGCCCCTGAAGTAATCACCACGATGGTCACGGCCTTCGAACAGGGCGAAGGCCAGCTCGCAGACCGCCTGCTGGCGGCCATGCACGCCGCCATCGCTGCCGGTGGCGAAGCCGGCCCGGTGCACTCCGCCGCGCTGGTGGTGGTGGGCGATCTGACCTGGCCGATCATCAACTTGCGCGTGGACTGGGCCGACCACGCCCCCATTGGCGAACTGCAGAAACTCTGGGATGCCTATCGCCCCCAAGTGCAGGACTATGTCGACCGCGCCCTGGCCCCCGACCGTTCCCCCGGCTACGGCGTGGCCGGAGACGACCGATGAGCCGTAGCCGCGAACTGCTGGAAACCCTGGTGGGCTTCGACACCACCAGCCGCGAGTCCAACCTGCAATTGATCGAGTATGTGCGCGATTACCTGGCCGGGTTTGGCGTGGCCAGCGAGCTGGTCTACAACGCGCAACGCAGCAAGGCCAACCTGTTTGCCAGCATCGGCCCGGTGGAACTGCCGGGCATTGTGCTGTCGGGGCATACCGACGTGGTGCCGGTGGACGGGCAACCGTGGACCCTGCCGCCGTTCACACTGACCGAGCGTGACGGCAAGCTGTTCGGGCGCGGCACCGCCGACATGAAGGGGTATATCGCCTGCGTGTTGGCGTTGGTGCCGGCGTTGGTCAACGCGCCGTTGCGCCTGCCGGTGCATATCGCCCTGTCCTACGATGAAGAAGTCGGCTGCCTGGGCGTGCGCTCGCTGCTCGCCGTTCTGGAACAACGTCCGGTCAAGCCGATGCTGTGCATCATTGGCGAGCCGACCGAACTCAAACCGGTGCTGGGCCACAAGGGCAAGTTGGCGATGCGCTGCGACGTGCATGGAGAGGCGTGCCACTCGGCCTATGCGCCCTCGGGTGTGAATGCGATTGAACACGCCGCCGAATTGATCGGTGAACTGGGGCGCATTGGCCAGCGGTTACGCGCGCGTCAGGACCCACGCTTTGACCCGCCGTTCAGCACGGTACAAACCGGCATGATCAACGGCGGCAAGGCCTTGAATATCGTGCCGGCCGACTGCCGCTTTGACTTTGAAGTGCGCGCCCTGCCCTCCATGGACCCGGGCGAAGTGGCTGAAGAGTTGCAGGCCTACGCGCTGCAGCAGGTGTTGCCGCGCATGCAGGCGGTCAGCCCGCAGAGTGCGATTCGGTTCACCGAGTTGTCAGCCTACCCAGGCCTGGTCACGGGTGAGCACAGCCAGGCCGCGCAATTGATTGCAGCGTTCTGCGACTCACAAGAATTCGGCACCGTGGCGTTTGGTACCGAGGGTGGGTTGTTCGATGCGGCGGGAATTCCCACCGTGGTGTGCGGGCCAGGGAGCATGGACCAAGGGCATAAGCCCGATGAGTTTGTGAGCCTGGAGCAGCTCGACGGTTGTGATGCCATGTTGCAGCGGTTGTTAGGCTTTATCACAACCTGAAGACTCGGTCATCGCCCCCTGTAGGAGCGAGCTTGCTCGCGAAAAACGTCAACGATGACGCGTGCTTCCTGGATAAACGCGGCGTCCGTGAGTTTTTCGCGAGCAAGCTCGCTCCTACCCTATTCAGCCGAGCAAACGTGCAAGCTCTTCGCGGCAGTAGTCGACAAACAACTGCACCGGTTTGGTCAAGGGAGCCCGGCGTAGCCAGACGGCCGACAACCCCGACCCCGTGACCGTTTCCGCCAAGGGAATGCACACCACTTTCTGCCCATCATAGGTGTACTCGCTGAACGGTTTGGTCACCAGGATCGAGAACCCGAACCCACGCCCCACCATGCCCCGTACCATCTCGATGGAGGGCGAGCTGAACACGATATTCGGGGTCAGCCCGCGTTCTTCGAAGATGCTCACGAAGTAGGTACGGCTGGGCAACACGTCCAGCAAAATCATCGGTTCCAGCACCAGGTCGGCCAGGGACACCTTGGCCTGTTGGGCAAAGCGATGATCGGCCGGCAGCAACGCATAGGGCTGTTGCGGCGGCATCAGCGGCGTGGTTTCGATGGTGCCGCCCAGGTCGTGCTCGAACAGCATCGCCACGTCGATACTACCTGCGGTCAACGCCTGCACGAGTTCCTGCTGCTCGCCATCGCGGATGCGGATCTCCACCCCCGGCCAACGCGCCTTGAAGCCGGCGATCAAGCGTGGCAGGTACAACGGTGCCACGGTTTCAAAGCAGCCGATGTCGATCTGCCCGGCCACCACATCGTTATCGGCCAGGGCGTTCTGCTCGAATTCATGGGCTACCCGCAACAGCTCCAACGCCTTGCGATAAAAACGCGCGCCGCTGGGGGTGAGGGAAACGCCCTGGGCGTGATGGCGGATAAACAGCTGCACGCCAAAACTGTCTTCCAGCTGTTTGATCGCCGTGGAGACCGACGGCTGGGCGATATACAGCTTGCGCGACGCCTCGGCAACGCTGCCGCATTCGGCCGTGGTCACAAAATATCTGAGCTGACGCAGGTTATAGGCTGCCATCGGCACCTCCCTAAACGTGGTGTTTTGCCCCAAACAAGTGCGCAGAAACACCGGTTTTTCAAGCCATTGACGTGCATGCAACATACCGGAGCAAAAAATCTCACGAGATACTTTTTTTAAGGTCTATAGCAACAAACTTACTAATTTACCTGCCTGCGCCCATTGCAGATGATCACTCCAACAACAAAGCGGCGCCCACGCGCCGCACAGCGAAGTACGCCCACGTACTCACCTTGCCTTGGAGCTCGTCATGGTTACCACTGCAACATCCAGCGCCCCGCTCATCGAAAAACACACGATTGGATACGTGCCCCCGCAAGATCGCCATGGAAAGGTAAGAGACCTGTTCACCCTGTGGTTCGGCGGCAACATCGCGCCGTTGCCGATCGTCACTGGCGCCCTGGGTGTACAACTGTTCCACCTCAACCTGGTGTGGGGCATTGTCGCCATCCTTGTCGGCCATTTGGTCGGCGGTGTGTTGATGGCATTGCACTCGGCCCAGGGCCCGCAGATGGGCATTCCGCAGATGATCCAGAGCCGCGCGCAGTTCGGCTCCCTCGGCGCGTTGCTGGTGGTGGTGATTGCCGGGGTGATGTACATCGGCTTCTTCGCCTCCAACATCGTGCTGGCCGGTAAATCCCTGCATGGCGTGGTGGACGCCGTGCCTGTGCCGGTGGGCATCGTTATCGGCGCCATCGGTTCCGGGATTATCGGCATCATCGGCTACCGCTTCATCCACGTACTCAACCGCATCGGCACCTGGGTGCTGGGCGCCGGCATCGTGCTGGGCTTTGGCTACATTTTCACCCATGTACAAACCACCGATTTTCTAACCCGTGGCAGCTTCAACATCTCCGGTTGGCTGGCCACCGTTTCCCTGGCTGCGCTGTGGCAAATCGCATTTGCGCCCTACGTGTCGGACTACTCCCGCTACCTGCCCGCCGACGTGCCGGTGGCCGCCACCTTCTGGACTACCTACCTGGGCTCGGCGCTGGGGTCGAGCCTGGCCTTCATCTTCGGCGCGGTGGCGGTGCTCGCCACGCCGGTGGGCATGGACACCATGGACGCGGTCAAACTGGCCACCGGCGCCATCGGCCCGTTGATGCTGGTGCTGTTCTTGCTCAGCGTGATCAGCCATAACGCCCTCAACCTGTATGGCGCGGTACTGTCGATCATCACCCTGGTGCAGACCTTTGCCTACCGCTGGATCCCCACCGCGAAAAGCCGTGCGGTGATCTCCATCATCGTGCTGGCCGCCTGTTCGATTGCGGCGGTGTTTGCCTCCCAAGACTTCATCGGTCACTTCGTCGACATGGTGCTGGTGCTGCTCGTGGTGCTGGTGCCCTGGACGGCGATCAACCTCATCGACTTCTATGCGATCCATAAAGGCCAATACGACATCGCCTCGATCTTCCGCGTGGATGGCGGCATCTACGGCAAGTACAACCCACAGGCGTTGCTGGCGTATGCGGTGGGGATTGCGGTGCAGATTCCGTTCATGAATACACCGCTCTACGCGGGGCCGATTTCGCAGCACATCAACGGCGCGGACTTGTCGTGGGTGGTGGGGCTGGCGGTGACGTCACCGTTGTACTTCTGGTTGGCGAGCCGGGACAGTGCGTATAAGCGCCGGATGGACAGTGGGAAGTTGGTGGGTGGGGTTTGATACCGACGCTCGGTCGCGCCTGCCCTACCCGTCACAATGTGTAGGAGCGAGCTCGCTCGCGAAAAACTCACAGGCGCCGCGTTCATTCTGGAAGCGCGCGTTATCGTTGACGTTTTTCGCGAGCAAGCTCGCTCCTACAAGGGGTGATGAATGGCCGTGCGGTGCCATAGGCCCGATGTTTCTCTATGATGTGGCCTTTCATTGAACATCCCTGGAACCCTCCATGCCCACCCTCACCTTGCGCAACGCCCAGCCCACCGACGCGGCACGCTGCTTTGAAATCGAAACCACCGCCTACGAGGGCGACGAAGCCGCAACGCTTGAAAAGATTGCCACGCGCATCGCGCAGTATCCCGAGGGCTTTTTGATCCTGGAGGAAGATGGCGCAGTGGTGGGCTTCATCAACTCAGGCTGCGCCCATGAGGTGGTGATGTCCGACGAGGCCTTCAAGGAGTTGGTGGGCCATGTGGCCGAGGCGCCGAATGTGGTGATCATGTCGGTGGTGGTCGACCCGACCCATCAAGGCAAGGGTTATGCGAAAAAACTGATGACTGAGTTCGTGCAACGCATGCAGGCAATGGGCAAGCGCACGATCCACCTGATGTGCAAGGAGCAGCATGTGCCGTTGTACAGAGCAATGGGCTACACCTATGTGCGCCCTTCGCCATCGGACCACGGCGGGATGGCGTGGCATGAGATGGTGAGGACGCTTTAATATAGGCCGTTGCATTCGTGATTGCAGAAGTGTTTCCAAGCGTGAAGCCACCCAAAACCCGGCAACGACCCAATGTGTTTCGGTGAGTGAAAACCTGGCACTCAGCTGCGCAATCTGACATTCGGCCTGACTTTTCGGCGCTTGCGCCGGACTGCACCTATAGCCTTTTCACTCACTCGAAAACCAACACCCGATGCGGTTTTACGTTGTTACATCCAGCCGAAATAGACCTCGTTGAGCGCCTGCCGCTGGCGCTGTAGCCTGCGAAACGCCCTGTCAGGACCACCTCCTGACAGGGTCAATTTCCTAGCGAAGAGAGAGGTGCAATCATGTCTTCAATCAATGGCTCCGTCCCATCCATACCCACGTACCAGCCCACTGGCAAACACCCTATCGATCACGATGTACCGCGGAAAAACCCTCTGGACAAACAGGCTGGAGAAGACGCCGAAGTGTCCAATGACAAGGGTGGCTGGAAAACCATCGGCAATGCGACGCGTGATCACGCCAACCGCATTCGGTTGGATCGCAACTTCTTGCCGTCTGATGAAAAAAACGTCGATGCCTCTGCGGTCAGCACCAACTCCCGGCCGATCGCCTCCGATTTCCTGCCCACGAACACCATTGACGATAGGTGGGTCAGCGCCAACCGTGATTTCGACACCAAACCCATTGGCAGCCCTGATCAGCCCAAAGCCGGTGCAGTTCAAGAACCCATCGATGTCGAAATCAGGTCTGATGGCAATGGCGGCTGGGTACAGGCCGGCGGCAATCAGGAGCCCATCGATCACGAAATCCAATCCGACGGCAATGGCGGCTGGATACAGGCCGGCGGCAATCAGGAACCCATTGATCACGAAATTCAATCCGACGGCAATGGCGGCTGGGTACAGGCCGGCGGCAATCAGGAGCCCATCGATGTCGAAATCAGGTCTGATGGCAATGGCGGCTGGGTACAGGCCGGCGGCAATCAGGAACCCATCGATCACGAAATCCAATCCGACGGCAATGGCGGCTGGGTACAGGCCGGCGGCAATCAGGAACCCATTGATCACGAAATTCAATCCGACGG
>NZ_QODJ01000110.1:0-8874 GCF_009935965.1 Pseudomonas sp. L13 | reverse complement strand
TTTGGGTCCTTCCAAAAGTGACCCGCTGTCAGAGCGGAACCCTAAGTGGCCGTTACCGCAGCAATGGATATGTACGCGATCCAACTGTGTCGACTGTAAGGCCCTCTTCGCAGGCAAGCCAGCTCCCACATTTGAATCGTGGGGTGTCAGGTAGATCAGCGTCGGCTGTAAGGCCGTCACGGGAGCAGGTTCACTCGCCACAGGGTCAGTGTCGTACTGAAGTTGTGTAGATACCTATGCCGCGATGAGGCCCTCCCAGCCACTGCACATCTCCCTGTAAACCCCGCATAAACCCACTCTTTACGCCATCTTTACGCCCCACCCAGCCCCTCGCTCTCGTTCCTTTACACCGCTCCTGCGGACAATGCCCCCCACACGCGGCAATCGCCGCACGAAGGGGAGACTTCCATGAGCGTTCTGGACGGGGTGTCACTGCTGTTGGCCGTGGCGCTGTTCATTTATCTGCTGGTTGCGCTGTTACGCGCGGATCGGAACTAGGAGCGGGCTATGCACAGTTATGACTATTGGCTGATCATCGCCTTCTTCGCCGTGGTACTGGTGCCGGCACCGTTTCTGGGGCGGTTCTACTACAAGGTGATGGAAGGCCAGCGCACCTGGCTCACGCCCGTATTGGGGCCTGTTGAAAAGGCCTGTTACCGCCTCTCGGGCGTGGATGCGCAGCAAGAACAGAGCTGGCAGAAATACATGCTGGCCTTGCTCGCGTTCAACCTGGCGGGCTTCTTGTTGTTGTTCTCGATCCTGTTATTCCAGGGCTCCCTGCCACTGAACCCGCAGAAATTGCCCGGCCAGGAATGGACGCTGGCGTTCAACACTGCGGTCAGTTTCATGACCAATACCAACTGGCAGAACTACAGCGGCGAGGCGTCCTTGAGTTACCTCAGCCAGATGGCCGGCCTCACGGTGCAGAACTTCGTCAGTGCGGCGACCGGTCTCGCGGTCCTGGTCGCCTTGTGCCGTGGGATAGGGCGTAAATCTGCCCAGACCCTGGGCAACTTCTGGGTCGACATGACCCGCGCCACTCTCTATGGCCTGCTGCCGTTGTGCCTGGTGCTCGCACTGTTTCTGGTATGGCAGGGCGTGCCGCAAACCTTCGCCCACTATGTGGATGCCATCACGCTGCAGGGCGTGGACCAGGTGATTCCCCTGGGGCCGGCCGCCAGCCAGATTGCGATCAAGCAACTGGGCACCAACGGCGGTGGCTTCTTCGGGGTGAACTCGGCGCATCCGTTCGAAGACCCGACGGCCTGGGCCAACCTGTTTGAAGTGGCTTCGATCATTCTGATCCCGGTGGCGTTGGTGTTTACCTTCGGCCATTACGTCAAGGACCTGCGCCAGAGCCGGGCGATCCTTGCGTGCATGCTGGCGCTGTTCCTGATCGGCGGCGCGACGTCGCTGTGGTCTGAGTACCAGCCCAACCCAACCTTGAACAACCCGGCCGTGGAGCAAACCGCACCGCTGGAAGGCAAGGAAACACGCTTCGGCACCACCGGTACCGTGCTGTGGTCGGTGACCACCACCGCGGCGTCCAACGGTTCGGTCAATGGCATGCAGGACAGCCTCAGCCCCCTGAGTGGAATGGTGGCATTGATCAACATGATGGTCGGCGAAGTGATCTTCGGCGGTGTCGGTGCTGGCATGTACGGCATGTTGCTTAACGTGTTGATCGCGGTGTTCCTCGCCGGTTTGATGATCGGCCGCACGCCGGAATACCTGGGCAAGAAACTCCAGGCCAAGGAAGTGCAATTGCTGGTGGTGACCCTGCTGGTGATGCCGGTTGGCGTGCTGGTGTTGGGTGCCATCGCCGCCAGCCTGCCAGGCCCGGCGGGTGCCATCAGCAACCCTGGTCCTCATGGTTTCAGCCAGTTGCTCTACGCGTACACCTCGGCCAGTGCCAACAACGGTTCGGCGTTTGCCGGCCTCGGCGCCAACACCCCGTTCCATAACCTGATGCTGGGCCTGGGCATGCTGATCGGCCGTTTCGGCTACATCCTCCCGGTGCTGGCCCTGGCCGGCAGCCTGGCGATGAAGAAGACCGCACCGATTGGCCAGAACAGCTTCCCCACCCATGGCGCGCTGTTTGTGACCCTGTTGACCGTGACCATTTTGCTGGTAGGCGGCCTGACTTTCCTGCCGACGCTGGCGTTGGGCCCCATCGCTGAACACCTGAGCATGGGCTTCTAGTTAAGGGATATGAAAATGAATATGCCTGCAAAAAACGCGGCCCCGGTCAAAACCCAGGAGCCTGCCAAAACCGCCATCTCCGCTCTGTGGCGCCCTGCGCTGGTCCAGGCCTTCGTCAAGCTCGACCCACGCCAACTGCAACGCTCGCCGGTGATGCTGGTGGTCGAACTGACCGCCATCCTTACCACCGTGCTGTGCTTTGTGCCCGACACCACCGTTCCAACGTTTGTCGCCGTGCAAATCGCCGTGTGGCTGTGGTTCACCGTGCTGTTTGCCAACTTCGCCGAAGCCTTGGCCGAGGGGCGTGGCAAGGCCCGTGCCGACAGCCTCAAGGCCGGCAGCGAAGGCCTGAGCGCGCGTCGCCAGGAGGCCGATGGCAGCTTCAAAATGATACCGGCCACAAGCCTGCGCAAGGGCGATGTGGTACGTGTGGCTGCCGGGGAAATGATCCCCGGCGACGGTGAGGTCGTCGAAGGTATTGCGGCGGTCAACGAAGCGGCGATCACCGGCGAATCCGCCCCGGTCATCCGCGAGTCCGGCGGTGACCGCTCGGCCGTTACCGGCAACACGCGGCTGGTGTCGGACTGGCTGTTGATCCGCATCACCGCCAACCCCGGCGAGTCTACCCTCGACCGCATGATCGCCCTGGTGGAGGGCGCCAAGCGCCAGAAGACCCCCAACGAAGTCGCGCTGGATATCCTGCTGATCGGCCTGACCCTGATCTTCCTGCTGGTGGTAGTGACTTTGCAGCCGTTCGCCCACTTCGCCAATGGCAGCTTGCCTTTGGTGTTCCTGGTCGCACTGCTGGTGACGCTGATTCCTACCACCATTGGCGGCTTGTTGTCGGCCATCGGCATTGCCGGCATGGACCGCCTGGTGCGTCTCAACGTGATCGCCAAGTCTGGCCGCGCGGTGGAAGCGGCGGGGGACGTGCATGTGCTGTTGCTGGACAAAACCGGCACCATCACCTTCGGCAACCGTCGTTGCTCGGCCGTGGTCGCGGCGCCTGGCGTCAGTGGCCGCGAATTGGCCGAAGGCGCGCTGCTGGCGTCCCTGGCCGATGACACGGCGGAAGGCAAGTCCATCGTTGAATACCTGCGTGCCTTGCACCCACAGGCCGAGCCGAGCCTGGAGGCGTTGACCGCCGTACCTTTCAGCGCCGAGACCCGGTTGTCCGGTGTCGACTACCAGGGCCGTGTGTTCCGCAAAGGCGCGGTGGACTCGCTGCTGGCATTTATCGGCCAGCAACGCAGTGATCTGTTGCCTGCGTTGTCGCGGGAAATCGACAAGATCGCCCAAAGCGGCGGCACGCCCTTGCTGGTGTGCGCCGATGGCAAGTTGCTGGGGGCGATCCATCTCAAGGACGTGGTCAAGCCCGGTATCCGTGAGCGTTTTGCCGAGTTGCGCAAGCTGGGGATTCGCACCGTGATGGTCACCGGCGACAACCCGCTGACCGCCGCCGCGATTGCCGCTGAAGCGGGGGTGGACGACGTGCTGGCCGAGGCCACGCCAGAGAAGAAACTCGCGCGTATTCGCCATGAGCAGAACGATGGTCGCCTGGTTGCCATGTGCGGCGACGGTGCCAACGACGCCCCGGCGCTGGCCCAGGCTGACGTCGGCATGGCGATGAACGACGGCACCCAGGCCGCACGCGAAGCCGCCAACATGGTCGACCTCGACAGCGACCCGACCAAGCTGCTGGACGTGGTGCAGATCGGCAAGGAACTGCTGGTGACCCGTGGCGCGCTGACGACCTTTTCCATCGCCAACGACGTGGCCAAGTACTTCGCGATCCTGCCAGCGCTGTTCGCCTCGATCTACCCGCAACTGGGCGTGCTCAACATCATGCACTTGCAGAGCCCGCAGAGCGCGATCCTCTCGGCCATCGTGTTCAACGCGCTGATTATCGTGGTGCTGATCCCGTTGGCCCTGCGCGGCGTGCGCGTGCAGGCCGCGAGTGCTGCGGCTTTGTTGCGGCGCAATCTGCTGATCTACGGGCTGGGCGGGCTGTTGGTGCCGTTCGTGGGCATCAAGGCCATCGACATGCTGCTGACCGCGCTGCACCTGGTTTGACCTGTCCGATTTATTGAGGATTTGACTATGACAAACATCATCCGCCCGGCCCTGAGCCTGCTGGTACTCATGACCCTGATCACCGGCGTGGCCTACCCGCTGGTAGTCACTGGCGTGGCGCAAGTCGCCTTTCCCGACCAAGCCAACGGCAGCCTGGTACGCGACGCCAGCGGCAAGGTGCGCGGCTCCAGTCTGATCGCCCAGGACTTTAACGGCGATAGCTGGTTTCACCCACGCCCTTCAGCCGGTGCATTTGCCACAGTGTCCAGCAGTGCCAGTAACCTGGGCCCCAGCAATCCGGCCTTGGCTACTCGCATAGTCGAAGAGGCCAGCAAGCAGTCAGTACCTGGCCAGGGCCCGGTGCCACTGGCCTCGCTGACAACCTCCGGCAGCGGGCTTGATCCACACTTGCCACCGCAGGCGATTGCCTATCAACTGGCGCGAGTAGCGGCGGCGCGAAATGTGCCGGTGTCGACCTTGCAGCGGTTGCTGGATGAGCACATCGAAAGCCCGTTGGTTGGCCCGCCCGTAGTAAATGTCCTGGCCCTGAACATGGCTTTGGAAACGTTGTAAGCCAAGCGATCGCCATCGCGGGCAAGCCCGGCTCCCACATTTGGAATGCATTCCACTGTGGGAGCCGGCCTTGCCCGCGATGGCGGCCTTGAAGACTCTCTATAAATACCTGAAGGAACCCCCGAGCATGAGCGACGCCGGCCGCGCCGATGCCCTGTTAGCCGATCTGCCCCGGGACGGCCGTGGCCGGCTTAAAGTCTTCCTCGGCGCCGCGCCCGGTGTGGGCAAGACCTACGCCATGCTCCAGGCGGCCCATACCCAACTGCGCCAGGGCGTGCGCCTGATCGCCGGGGTGGTCGAAACCCACGGCCGCGCCGAGACCGAAGCCTTGCTCAGCGGCCTGCCGCAACAACCCCTGTTGCGCAGCGAATACCGTGGCGTGATGCTCGAAGAAATGGACCTCGACGGCCTGCTCGCGGCCAAGCCAAAGCTGGTGCTGGTGGACGAACTGGCCCACAGCAATGCCCCCGGCAGCCGGCATGAAAAACGCTGGCAAGACATCCAGGAATTGCTCGCCGCCGGCATCAACGTGTTCACCACGGTCAACGTCCAGCATCTGGAAAGCCTCAACGACCAAGTGCGTGGCATCACCGGTGTGCAAGTGCGCGAAACCCTGCCGGACTGGGTGTTGCAAGAGGCTGATGAACTGCTGCTGATCGACCTGCCGTCTCGCGAGCTGCTCGAGCGCCTGCGTGATGGCAAGGTGTATGTGCCCGAACAGGCGCGTGCGGCCATCGATGCGTTTTTCACCCAGACCAACCTCATGGCCCTGCGCGAGCTGGCCATGCAAACTGCCGCCGCCCATGTCGATGACGACCTGGCCCAGGGCTACCGCCAACTCGGCCAGGCCGCGCCGGCGGTGCGCGGGCGTTTGCTGGTCGGCGTGGATGGCGATGCCCAAGCCGAACGCCTGGTGCGCCATGCCAGCCGCGTGGCCCAGCGTCGGCATTTGCCCTGGAGCCTGGTGCATATCGATAACGGCCGCGCGCGGGATGAGCAATCGCGCCTGCGCCTGCAAAACGCCCAGCAACTGGCAGAGCGGTTGGGCGGGGAAGTGGTGTTGCTGCGCGCCGGGGAAGTGGCCAAAACCCTGATCCAGCATGCCGCCGAACGCCGCGCCAGCCTGGTGCTGGTGGGGCAGTCGCGGATGCGCTGGCGGCGGCGCCTGTTCGGTGGCGGCTTGGCCGCACGTCTGTTGCGCAATGCCCGCGGTTTGGAGATCAACGTCCTCGACAGCGATGACATGCCTGCACCGCCACGTCTGCCCGATGTGCGCGGTTTGGTGTGGTTCGATTACGCCTTGGCGGTGGTGGCGACCCTCGCCGCTGCCGCAGTCGCCTGGGCCGTGTCCAGTGCGTTGGCGCTGCCGAACATCTCGTTGGTGTTTCTCGCCGCCGTGCTGTTGGTGGCGGTGCGCAGTAGCCTGGGGCCGTCCCTGGTGTGTGCGGCGCTGTCGTTTCTGACTTACGATTTTCTGTTTATCCCGCCGAATTTTTCCTTCGCCATCCAGCGCGAAGAAGACGTGCTGACCCTGTTGTTCTTTCTGTTAATGGCGGCGTTGACCGGCAACCTCGCCGCACGCCAGCGCCGCCAGTTGCAGGCGTTGCGCGATACCCAGGAAGAAACCAGCGAGCTGCTCGACCTGTCGCGCAAGCTCACCGCTGCCACCGACCGCCAAGCCGTCATCAGCGCCGCCGCCCACCATCTGCAAGGTTGGAACGACCTCGACCTGTGCCTGGTCAATCGCGACGGTCAGGGCGGCTGGAAGGTCGAGACCGGTGGCCCGTTGACCCTCACCGAAGCCGAACGCGCCGCCGCCGATTGGGCCTGGCAGCATGATCAGCCGGCCGGCATGGGCACCGGCACCTTGCCGTTTGGGCGTTGGTGGTGGTGGCCGCTGTCGGGTGAAGAGGGGCCCTTGGGGTTGCTGGGTGTCAGTGCCAAGCCTGGCCTGGAATTGAGCGGGCAACGTCGACGTTTGCTCACCGCGTTGAGCCAACCGCTGGCCCAGGCGCTGGCGCGGGCACAACTGGGGCAGGAGTTGGAATCGGCGCGCCTGCACGGCGAAACCGAACAACTGCGCAGCGCTTTGCTCGCTTCCGTGTCCCACGACTTGCGCACGCCGTTGACGTCCATGCGCGGCAGCATCGACAGCCTGCTGGCCCTCGGTGAAGCCATCCCACTGGAGGATCGCCGCGAACTGCTCGAAGGCACTCGCGATGAAGCCGAGCGCCTCGACCGCTATATCCAGAACCTGCTGGACATGACACGCCTGGGCCACGGTGCGCTGAAACTGGCACGCGACTGGGTGTCGCCCGGCGACATCGTCGGCAGTGCTCTTGGGCGATTGCGCGCCGTGCTGGCGCCGTTGCAGGTGAGCACCGATGTGCCGCCGGAACTGCCTTTGTTGTATGTGCATGCGGCGTTGATCGAGCAGGCCTTGGTCAACGTGCTGGAAAACGCCGCACGGTTTTCGCCGCCCCAGGGCCGCTTGCAGTTGCGCGCTGGCGTGGACGATGACCAGTTGTTTTTTTCCGTGGCGGATGAAGGGCCAGGCATTCCCGAGGAAGAGCGGGGGAAGATCTTCGATATGTTCTATACCGCTGCTCGCGGTGATCGAGGCGGGCAGGGCACGGGCCTTGGCTTGGCGATCTGCCAGGGCATGGTCGGCGCGCACGGTGGGCATATCAGCGTGGCCGATGGCATTGACGGGCGGGGCACCTGCATCACCTTGTTTTTACCACTGCCCACACAACCCGCCCTGGAATAGCCCTGTAGGAGCGAGCTTGCTCGCGAAGGTCGTTAACGATAATGATGGCGTCCTGAATGCACGCGGTGCCTAGAGGTTTTTCGCGAGCAAGCTCGCTCCTACAGGGGGTGATTTTTTAATGGGTTTTAATGAGACACCATGAGCCAGACCGCGACGATTCTTGTCATTGATGACGAACAGCAGATCCGCAAATTCCTGCGCATCAGCCTGGCTTCCCAAGGCTATAAGGTGATCGAAGCCGGCACCGGCAACGAAGGCTTGGCGCAGGCGGCCTTGAGCAAACCGGATCTGCTGGTGCTCGACCTGGGCCTGCCCGACATGGACGGCCAACAGGTGCTGCGCGAGTTTCGCGAATGGTCCACGGTGCCGGTGCTGGTGCTGTCGGTGCGGGCCAGCGAAGGTCAGAAAGTCGAGGCTCTCGACGGTGGCGCCAATGACTACGTGACCAAGCCGTTCGGCATCCAGGAGTTTCTCGCCCGTGTGCGTGCGCTGTTGCGCCAGGCCCCGGCGGGAGAGGTCCAGGAAGCCGCCTTGAGTTTTGGCCCGTTGACGGTCGACCTGGCCTATCGTCGCGTGCTGCTCGACGGGGCTGAAGTGGCGCTCACCCGCAAGGAATACGCAGTGCTGGCGCAGCTCGCACGCCATCCGGGGCGGGTGATTACCCAACAGCAGTTGCTCAAGGACATCTGGGGGCCAACCCATACCGAGGACAGCCACTACCTGCGTATCGTGGTGGGGCACCTGCGCCAGAAGCTGGCGGATGACCCGACCCAGCCGCGGTTTATCGTGACTGAGGCGGGGGTGGGGTATCGGTTGCTAGGTGCCTGAATCTGTGGTGCCTGCGCTGGCGCCATCGCAGGCAAGCCAGCTCCCACAGTTGAAATGCATTCCCCTGTGGGAGCCGGGCTTGCCCGCGATGAGCATAGGTATCTACACAACTTTGGTATGACGCTGAACCTGTGGCGAGGGAGCTTGCTCCCGCGACGGCCTCAGAGCCGATGCTTATCTACCTGACGCCCCGCGATCCAAATGTGGGAACTGGCTTGCCTGCGAAGACGGCCTGCCAGCCGACCGGGATATTGGATTTGACCGAGTACATATCCATTATTTAGGTAACGGCCACCGATGGTTCCGCTCTGACAGCGGCTCACTTTTGAAAAGCCGGAATGCCGGCCCAGACAAAAGTAAGCAAAACGCTCTTGCCCCACCACTCGGCACCTCGCTTGGGCTCGGTGTGCCCGAACACAGGCTTGAAT
>NZ_QODJ01000011.1:0-113660 GCF_009935965.1 Pseudomonas sp. L13 | reverse complement strand
TCGCTGTCGTTGGCTTCTATAAGAATGCCACCGTGGCGCATAGACGCCTCGGCTTGGGCGAGTCCATCCAATTACATACAGTGTCAGTTATTGGCTGATTGCACCATCGACCAACACCTGCGCCTCTTCCACCAGTTGCTTGAGGTGCTCTTCGCCAATGAAGCTCTCGGCGTAGATCTTGTAGATGTCCTCAGTGCCCGAGGGCCGTGCGGCAAACCAGCCGTTTTCGGTCATGACTTTCAAACCGCCAATCGCCTGGTTGTTGCCCGGCGCATGGCTGAGGATCTGCTGGATGCTTTCCCCGGCCAATTGCGTGGACGTGACCTGCTCCGGTGACAGTTTACCCAGCAGGGCTTTTTGCGCGGGGGTGGCCTTGGCATCCACGCGAATGGCGAACGGCTCACCCAGGGCATCGGTCAAGCCACGATAAATCTGGCTCGGGTCCTGGCCTTTGCGCGAGGTCATTTCGGCGGCCAGCAAGGCCGGGATCAGGCCGTCCTTGTCGGTGCTCCACACGCTGCCGTCTTTGCGCAGGAACGAAGCGCCGGCGCTTTCTTCGCCGCCAAACCCCAACGAACCTTCGAACAAGCCATCGGCAAACCACTTGAAGCCCACCGGCACTTCATACAAGCGACGACCGATGCGCGCCGCGACGCGGTCGATCAGGCCGCTGCTCACCACGGTCTTGCCTACGGCCGCGTCGGCACGCCAGTCCGGGCGGTTCTGGAACAGGTAGTCGATGGACACCGCCAGGTAGTTGTTGGGCGCCAGCAAACCACCGGAAGGCGTGACGATGCCGTGGCGGTCATGGTCGGGGTCACACGCAAACGCAACGTCGAAGCGTTCCTTGAGCCCGATCAGGCTTTGCATGGCGTAGCTGGAAGACGGGTCCATGCGAATCTGGCCATCCCAGTCGACGCTCATGAAGCGGAAGGTTGCGTCGACTTCGGTATTCACCACGTCCAGGTTCAAGCGGTAATGCTCGGCAATCGCCGACCAGTAGCGCACCCCTGCTCCGCCCAGTGGATCCACGCCCAAGCGCAGATCGGCGCTACGGATCGCGTCCATGTCGATCACGTTGATCAGGTCGGCCACGTAGCTGTTGAGGTAGTCATGGCGATGGGTGGTGTCTGCCTTGAGCGCCTGGGCGTGCGTGATGCGCTTGACCCCGGCCAACTTGTTGGCGAGCAGTTCGTTGGCCTTGGCTTCGATCCACTTGGTGACGTGGGTATCGGCCGGGCCACCGTTAGGCGGGTTGTACTTGTAGCCGCCACTTTGCGGCGGGTTGTGGGACGGTGTAATCACAATGCCGTCCGCCAGGCCGCTGGTACGGCCACGGTTGTAGCAAATGATGGCGTGGGAAATCGCCGGTGTCGGCGTGTACTCATCGCCCTCGGCCAGCATCACGTGCACGCCGTTGGCAGCCAACACTTCCAAGGCACTGGCGCCGGCTGGCGTTGACAGCGCATGGGTATCCAGGCCAACAAACAAAGGGCCGGTGATGCCCTGGGCTTCGCGGTACAGGCAGATGGCCTGGCTGATAGCCAGCACATGCCACTCGTTGAAACTCAGTTCAAACGAGCTGCCACGGTGCCCGGAGGTACCAAAAGCCACGCGCTGGGTGGAGATCGCTGCATCAGGCTGGCCGGTGTAGTAGGCCGTGACCAGTCGCGGGATATCCACCAGCAACTGGGCTGGCGCCGGTTTGCCCGCAAAAGGACTGATAGTCATGCATAAACCTCGAAAAGAAGGATTCGGAAAAAATGACAGTTTACTGAGACTTGGACTACTGCGCGACGGTATCGATCCGACAGCCTGAAGAGAAATTTCACACGGCCTGACAGCCTGATCGGCTGTCAGGCCAGCTCCCACATTGGATAGTGTAGGATCGAGCTTGCTCGCGAAAAACTCACAGGCGCCGCGTTTATTCAGGCAGCCCGCGTTATCGTTGACGTTTTTCGCGAGCAAGCTCGCTCCTACTCAGTCTGAGCCTGCCGTAGTGACTGCGCCAGCGAATCCAAGGCGATGTCGAGGTTGGGATGGCCGCTAAAGGTATGGCTCAAACGCATATGCTGGTGATGCAAACCACTCAGGCTGAACAGCTCGCCCGGGGCAATCACCACCTGTTGGGCGATCATGCGCTGAAACACCAGGCGCATGTCCACCGGCGCCGTCGACTGCAACCAGAAACTCGCCCCGGCCGCGGGCATGCGGTAATGCACACGCCCTTGCAGACGCACATCCAAGCGCTGACTCATGGCATGGGCCTGCTCGTGAAGGCGCTGACGCAGCGTCTGCAGGTGCTGGTCAAACCGCCCACTTTCATAAAGCCGGGCAATGGCGCGTTGTCGGATAGCGGACAGTCGAAATGAACGCAGCAAGAATTGGCGCTGCAATTCACTGCTCATCTGCCGCGCCAGCAGGTAACCAAAGGGCGCTTCCGGGCCCAACACCTTTTCGAACGAAGAAAACACGATCAGCCGCTCTGGATTGACCAGGCTGCGCAAGGCCGGTCCGGGCGGCGCAAAGCTCAGGTCTCCGAAGGTATCGTTCTCCAGCAACCAGCAGCCGTGCTGGTCGAGCAGTCGCGCTACGTGCAGCCGCTCGAGTTCGGTCATGGTGTTTCCCGAGGGCATGCTGACCACGGATGAGAGCAGCACAAGGTGCACCGGCTCATGGCGCAGCAAGTGCTCCAATGCGGCCAGGTCCGGTCGGCCGTCGGCACGCCAGGGCCATTCAATAACCCGCACGCCAGCGGCCTGTAGCAGGCGCAACACCAGGTAATCGCAGGGCGATTCAACCACCACCACGGTGCCTTTGAGGCCCAGGGCATCAATGAGGATGCCCAGTACGCCTTGAAGGTCGGCGCCCACATACACCTCATCCGCTTGCCAGCAACGGGTGGGCGACGACGTATAGCGGGCGGCCAAAGCGGCGCGCAACTCCCACACACCGCAGGGTTGCGACGGTTGCAGGTGATGGGGATACCGGCGTACCAGTTGACGCTCCAACGCCAGCAACGCGCCATCCAGCGACCCCAACAACGCCGGTTCATCACCGCTGAGCACCACCATCGCCGGGCGCCGTGCGGCTGTGTACAAACGTTCAAGCAGATCTGTACCGGCCATAAGGGGCGCATTTGCAGCCACGGGCCAGGCGAAGTAGCCGGACTTGGCCACCGAGTACACTCGGCCTTCCTTTTCCAGCAACGAATAGGCGTACTGAATCGTCGAGATCGACACATTCATGCGCGTCGATAACTGCCGCAACGACGGCAGTTTCACCGGCGTTTCCCGGCTGACTTCGTTGATCAGGTTGATCATGTAGCGGTACACCGCCTGATAGGCAAAATCTACTTGCCGCTCCCCCCGAAGGTTCATCGTTGCTCACCGGCGTTCATTGGCGCACACACGTTGCTAACGCCCCGACACTTGGGCGACGTGCGCCTCGGGCCGCGCGAAAGCGTGTTTGCGCGCCCGCGTACCGCGTCCTTCCAACAGCGGGCGCTTACGGTACAGGTGCTGCAACAGCGGCAGCGGCAACCCACTGGTATCCACCAGCCACTGGTGCAGGATGTCTGCTGCGGGTTTGCCCTGTAGTGCCTTGTGGAGTTCGGGGAGCGCCACCAGCATGCCGGGATGGCATTGACGCAAGAAACTCTCCAACCGCTCGCCATGCTGAACAAAGGGTGCAAATAACAGGCAGGTCAATTGGCTGTCGTCCAGACCCGAGAATTCCTGGATATAGGCGGTGGATAGCAACTGCCCTTCTCGCCCGGACGCTTCTTTGATCAGCGCGACCGGCACGTGCCTGCGATGCAGGAAGTCTGCCGCACGCCGAACAAACCTCGCGACGCCATGTTCGTAGGAAAGCTCACGCAGGCACTGGGCCTGCACGCCGTGCAAATGCGCCATGAGCAATGGGTTGGGATAGGCAGGATGGCTGAAATGGAACTCGAACGGGTCCCGCTTGTGGGCGAGGAACCCGGTGAGCAGTGGCGCATGCCCGACGTCGGCGTCTTTGAGCAGGTCGGCGATGCCGATATAGGCCAAATGACGATGCCCGCCCCGGCCAGGGCTTTCGTTGCCCGCATAGTGCTCGCCATAGAGGTCGCGATAGCAACCCTCACTCCACTCCTCCATGCGTGCAAACCATGCATTGAGCGACGATGGCTTAGCGGGCGCAAAGGCAAGGCCGGTCGCCTGCGCACTTTTTTTCAGCCAGGCGATGTATTGGCTTTGCTTGCGTGCTGAGTCACCGCTGACCAGAGCATGCACGCCGCCGTTCCAGGTAGCGACCCGCTGATAGAAATCGCCGAGGGCCAGGAGCGTGTCGTCGCACAGGGCGGCGCGGATATCCCCGGACGTCAGGTGCCCGAGCATCAGTTTGTTACGCTGGCTGATTTCCCGAGCGGCACTGGAGGCCGGGCGCTGATGGTTGAACGGCAGCACCTCATGGTTTTCCACCATCAACAGCTCTACCCGTGGGTCGTCATGGAAGAACAGCGCTGCGTAGCCTTGATTCAGGGAGTCGAGCGTTGCCTGGGTCATACCGGCATGCCGCAATGTTGCCACCCGTATCTGAAACGTCTTGGGCGAGCGTCCGGCAATGGTCAGTTGCGCCGCACGCAGCAACGCGAGGGTGTAGCTGCTCACTTCGCCGCCACCATGTGCGATCAGTACTTTGTAATTGCCCACTTGTTCCATGCCGCCTGCGGCCACCACGATTCGCTGAACGAGCAATTGAAGTGACGTTCGTTCGGCGCGCGTAAAGTGCCCGATTAAACGTTGCAGAACTTGCTGGTAAACATAGCTCATGGCTTGTTCATGAATAGTGCTCATCGTTCTACTACCTGAGTTGAAATATCAGTTTCAAGCAACTACCAAACAGCGTTGCTCGACCTATTACATCTGTAGGCTTGTCTTCCATTGCGCAGCACAAGTTTGAGTCAACATTAGCACCTTGCAACAAAAGCGCAGGTGAGAGCATTGAGGGCGCCCATGGCTGCTCCGCCGGAGAATCCAGCGCCTGCGCGGGCTCCAGCGAAATAGCTGTTAGCCTTAGGAATGTTCCGACAACGTCCTACACTGTTTTAACTAAGAAATTAGAGAAGCGTCCGACGAATATTAATCACCTGCGCACCTTGGCTGCGAGCAAGGCAACAGGGTCTTCGTTTTGCACTTTGCGGGAGAAACAATCCGAGCCTCGTTAGTTCTGAAGGTGCGTGACGCAACTGCCGTGTAATCAATCATGGCTCAATCCTTGAGATGACAATGAAGACTCAATTATCGGCACTCAAATAATGATTAACAGATACAGAACAGCGTCAAAAAGCAGCTCAGATGACCTACCAGCCCAACTTAAATGACGCCCACACAAGAGCGCCGCACTGGATTTCAGGGCGGCGCAAGGCAATAACGGTATTGTTTACGGGGCGCAGCGCCCGTGCGGCGGCTCAACCCCGGTGCGGGTTAAGCCCTGTCAAATGGCGCATTTGCCTCATCAGCTCAGGCGCCAGAGCACTCATTTGCGAATACTCCTACAGCTCAAACAGCTTCAACCTGCAACGCAACCCGTTCGCGGCACGGGCATTCATCCATGTATCGGTGCGCTTCGACGAACTGACTGAACGGAAATACCGTGGTTTTCAGTGGTACAAGCACACGGTCGGCCGTCAGCTGGTTGATATCGCGCAACGCACGCTGCAACGCCACCTGGTCCTGGATAATGCCCAGCTCCGGCTTGCCGGTGAAGTTGCCGATACAGTGCACAAAGAACTGAATGTTCTTCTGGAACGCCGCACAGGCCGGGAATGGCGTCTGATTGCCACCTTGCAGGCCATACAGCACCAGGCTGCCACGCGGCGCCAGGACGTCCCCAAGCAGCGACATCTGCGGGCCTCCCAGGCCATCGAACACCACGTCGACGCCACGGTTGTCCGTGAACTTGTTGATTTGCATCAGCAGGTCTTGTTCTTCGGTCACGATGACCTTTTCCGCCCCGAGGGACAACAGGTATTCGCGTTCAGCACTGTCTTTGGTGGCGGCAATTACTCGCACACCCAGGGCCTTGCCCAGTTGCACAAACGAAGGGCCGGCACAGTGGCTGGCGTCGGTCACCAGGGCAAACTGGCCGGGTTTGACCCGCGCCAAGTCCATGTAGGCAAAGTACGCAATCAGCAGCGGCGTGTAATGCACGCTGGCTTCAATCGGGCTCAAGACATCCGGGTAGCGGGTCAGGGCCGAACGGGGCAAGACGATCTGCTCGCCATACACCGGGTAATCATTGGGGCTCTCGGCCGGAAAACTGGCCACCTTATCGCCCACCGCCAAGTCATCCACGCCGTCGCCGAGGGCAACTACGACACCGGCCATTTCATGGCCCAGGCCAGAAGGCAGGCGTGCATGGGAAGACGCCAGGTTCTGGCGCCACAAAATGTCGTACCAACTGATACCGATCGCGTCGACACGCACCTGCACTTCGCCCGGTGCGGGCTGCGCGGCTGCATGCTCTTCGCATTTGAGCACCTCGGCCGGACCAAACTTGTGAAAACGGATCGTGCGGGACATCGCAAACCTCGTCAAAGTAACCTCTAATGCCATGAACTTTATCTGGGCTTTGGGGGTAAGACCACCGGTCACCATTAATAGTCGACATGCCTGTCATTGATTCCGCGAAGGAGGAACACCCCTCAACTATCGTAGGAAAAATCAATTAGCCGGTGCAGAGTACCAGCCTTTCCCCGTAAGATTCATGCCGGTCATCCTTCTGAATCGAACCTCAGGGGTTGCTACGTGACCGCTCACATCAAGTTTGCTGACTCTTCCAGGACACAAGATGAACCGTAACGACCTGCGTCGTGTCGACCTTAACCTCTTGATCGTATTCGAAACCTTGATGCATGAGCGCAGTGTGACCCGCGCCGCCGAGAAATTGTTCCTCGGCCAGCCGGCCATCAGCGCGGCGTTGTCACGCCTGCGCGGGTTGTTCGATGACCCCCTGTTCGTGCGCACGGGGCGCAGCATGGAACCCTCGGCTCGCGCCGTGGAAATCTTCGCCCTGCTCTCCCCGGCCCTGGACTCGATCTCCACCGCCGTCAGCCGCGCCGCCGAATTCGACCCGGCCACCAGCACCGCCGTGTTTCGCATTGGCCTGTCCGACGACGTGGAATTCGCCCTGCTCCCGCAACTGCTCAAACGCCTGCGCTCCGAAGCCCCCGGCATCGTGCTGGTGGTACGCCGCGTCAACTACATCCTGATGCCCGGCTTGCTGGCCTCCGGTGAAATCTCCATCGGCGTCAGCTACACCGCCGACCTGCCCGCCAACGCCAAGCGCAAGGTACTACGCCGCAGCCTGCCCAAACTGCTGCGCGCCGACAGCGTGCCCGGCTCGCTGAGCCTGGATGACTTCTGCTCACGGCCCCACGCGCTTGTGTCCTTTGCTGGTGACCTGAGCGGGTTTATCGATGAAGAGCTGGAAAAACTCGGCCGCAAGCGCCACGTTGTACTCGCGGTACCGCAGTTCAATGGCCTGGGGACGTTGCTGGCGGGTACCGACATTCTGGCCACCGTGCCGGATTATGCAGCTGAGGCGTTGACCTCGGCGGGCGGTTTGCGGGCCGAAGACCCGCCGTTGCCGGTGCGCTCGTTTGAGCTGCATATGGCGTGGCGGGGGTCGCAGGATAATGATCCGGGGGAGCGGTGGTTGCGGTCGCGGATTCAGATGTTTTTTGGTGATCCTGAGAGCCTTTAGGCGTCGGCGGACAGGCTGTTTATCTGATCATTTCTGGCTTTTCATAGGCCATGAAGATCCACCCACTTCCATACGATTGCTACATTGGGGGCACATCCGAGGGCATGCTTTGAATGGATTGAAAAGGATGCCCCCAGTCTAAGGCTAAGCTCTGTTCCCTCTTGGTCAGGTGGATCAAGGGTTCGACAACCATCGACCCCAGCTTTCGTATTGTCACCTATTCAGGTTAAACAAGAACAATTCGGCAAACGTTCAATCACTATGGCAACGAATCAGGCGTCCTGCAAAATCAGGTCGGCGCCCTTCTCCGCTACCATCAGCACTGCGGCGTGGGTATTGCCGCTCGTCACATTGGGAAAAATCGACGCATCGACAATGCGCAGACCATCGAGACCATGGACTTTAAGCCGTTTATCAACCACTGACTTCAGTACATCCGCCCCCATCGCGCACGAACCGCACAAGTGATAGATCGAACCGCTGTTTTCGCGAAAGTACTGCAGCATCTGTTCATCGCTTTCGACCGCTGGCCCCGGTAATACTTCTGCAACCGTGATGCTTTTCAAGGCCGGCGCCTGCATGATTTTGCGCATCAACCGACTGCCCTGGATCACTTCGTCGATATCTTTTTGTGTGCTCAGGTAATTGGGATCGATCAGCGCCGCATCCTGGGGGTTATTCGACTGGATCTCGATATGCCCACGACTCGTCGGCCGGCACGGGTTGAAACACAACAGGAAGCCGGAATACGGCTCGGGCTTGAGGCTGGCCTTGTTGTTTTTCGGGATCTGGTACGACAGCGGATTGAAGTACAGTTGCAGGTTCGGGTTGGCCTGCGACTCGTTGCCACGGAAGAAACCACCGGCCTGGTTGACGCTCATCGCCAAGGCACCCTTGCGGGTCAGCAGGTATTTAAGGCCGAGCTTGAACTGCCCGAACAGCGAGCTGAGCTGGTCATTAAGCGTCGCAATGTTGGCCTTGTAGTAGTAGCTGACGCACAAATGATCTTGAAGGTTCTGCCCCACTGCCGGCAGGTGTTTGACCAGCGGGATCTGGTGCTTGGCGAGCAACGCCTGATCAGCGACACCGGATAGTTGCAGAATTTTCGGTGTGTCAACGGCACCGGCGCAGAGGATCACCTCCTTGCGCGCTTGGAAGGTGCGGACCACGCCGTGTTGGGTCACGGAAATACCGCTGGCCCGCTCGTTCTCGAACAACACCCGATCCACCAGTGCGTAATGTTCGACCGTCAGATTCGGGCGGCTGAGTGCGGGATGCAGATGCGCAAAACTACTGGAGCTGCGCTGGCCGTCCTTGGTGTTGACATCGTAGATACCCGAGCCTTCGAAGTTCGGCCCGTTGAAGTCGTCACTGTTCGGATAACCGAGTTCATCACACCCCTTGAGGAACACATCGCAGATCGGATGGGTCTCTCCCTTCATCGGAGTGATGTTGATCGGGCCATTGCCGCCGTGATATTCACTTTCGCCCAACGGGTGGTTTTCCAGTTTGCGAAAATACGGCAGCACGTCCTTGAAACCCCAGCCGTCGTTGCCGTTGGCGGCCCAGTCGTCGAAGTCGTGGGCCTGGCCACGGACGTAGATCATCGCATTGATCGAGCCCGAACCGCCCTGGACCTTACCGCGCGGAGCATAAATTTCACGATTGTTGAGCTGCTTCTGCGGCTGGCTGTAGTACATCCAGTTGAAGGTCGGGTTGTAATACATCTTGGCAAAGCCGACCGGGATCTTGAACCACAGCGAACTGTCCTTGCCGCCCGCTTCCAGCAGCAGCACCGTGTATTTGCCGCAGGCCGATAGCCGGTTGGCGAGGATACAGCCGGCCGCGCCGGCGCCAGCGATGATGTAGTCGTATGTCATGCACGGTTACCGCGTAAGTCGTTATTTAAAAAAACACCCATTCCCGCAACTGAACGACGGGAAATCCCGTCAGCCTCTGGCCGGCGATGTGTCCTTGACGTCTGCCGGGGCCGGTGCCATTTGCAGGTGCAAACGCTCACCGGTATAGGGCGAATGCCTGCGCACCACGTCCATGTTCAGCTCCACCCCAAGGCCCGGCTCGGTGGGCGGGATGATGTAGCCGTCCTCCCACTGCAGCGGCTTGGTCAGGACTTCGGCGTGGAAACCGCCCCAGGTCATGATGCTTTCCTGGATAAGGAAATTCGGGGTACAGGTTGCCAATTGGAAACTCGCCGCCGCGCCAATCGGCCCGTTATAAAGATGCGGTGCGATCTGCGCGTAATAGGCCTCGGCCATGCTCGCGATCTTCTTGGCTTCCAGCAGCCCGCCGCAGCGGGCCACGTTCATTTGCAGAATCGACGCACCGCCGGCCTGCAACAGCTTGAAGAATTCGTACTTGGTGGTCAGCCGCTCGCCCGTAGCAATCGGAATGGTGGTCTTGGCCGCGACTTGCGCCATCGCCTCCTCCTGACCCGGTGGCACTGGCTCTTCAAACCATAACGGGTCGTACTTCTCCAGGCGCTTGGCCAGGCGAATCGCCGAAGACGGGACCATTTGCCCGTGGGTGCCGAACAGCAGGTCGCACTTGTCGCCCACCGCTTCGCGGATCTTTCGGCAGAAGGTTTCGCAGCGCTCCAGTACTTCCAGCGAAATCTGGTGACCGGAGTACGCGGTGTACGGCCCGGCCGGGTCGAACTTCACGGCGGTGAAGCCTTTATTCATGTTCTCGATAGCGCATTCGGCAGCCAGGTCCGGGTCGTCGTAGTCGTACTCACCCTGGCTGTTGACCGGGTACAGGTAGGTGTAGGAACGCAGACGCTCATTGACCTTGCCGCCAAGCAATTCATAGACCGGCTTGTTCGCCGCTTTGCCGATGATGTCCCAGCAGGCCATCTCCAGGCCGCTGACCACGCCCATCATGGTCAGGTCGGGACGCTGGGTGAAGCCGCTCGAATAAGCCTGACGGAAAAAGCGTTCGATGTGATGCGGATCGTGGTTGAGCAAGTAGCGTTCAAACACGTCTTCAATGATCGGCAGCATGGCTTTGGGGCCGAAGGTTGCAGCGTAGATTTCGCCGACACCTTCAATGCCGCAATCGGTCTTGAGCTTGACGAACAGCCAATACATGCCGCCGATGTGCGGTGGCGGTACGGCAACGACATGGGTTTCAAGGGCGACGATTTTCATCTCAGGCACCTGTTTTATTAGAGGATTGACGATTGATACGCGCGCGCAAGCTCAGGGCCGCGAGGGTCCCGATCAGGCCGACGGAGGCGATGTAGCCGAAGTACAGCTTGTAACCAAGGGCGCCAGGGAAGTGTTCGGTGAGGTAACCGTTGATCAATGGAATGAAGGCGTCCGGCAGGTAACCGACCACCGATACAATGCCGATGGCCAGACCGGTAATGCGCAGCGGAATGTTGCAGGTGTCGAGGATCGCCCAGTACAAACCGCGAATCGCATACGTCATAAGGCCGATGAAGATCACCGTACCAACCAGCAGGCCCATACTGTTGAGCGCCGGGAACACGATCAGGCCGACCATCGCCAATGTCGCGAGGAACAGCGCCACGATCAGCACCGAAATGTTCGAGAACTTGTCACCGAGCCAGCCGCCACCGATACCGCCAATCGGGCGCATCCACAGCTTGATGGTGGTGATAGTGCCGGCCATGACGGCGGTCATGCCGCCGCCCTGCAAATAATCGGAGAAGCTGTAGGTCGCCCAGAAGATGTGGTAACCGCAGAACACGATGGCCGTCACCAGCCACAGCTCAGGGATTTTCACCAGTGTGGTCAGGTCGCTGAGCAGGTTGTATTTACCCTTTTCCACTGGCGCGGTGTCCTCCATCGACTTCGGGTCCTTGATCAGCACCAGCACACAGCCGATGGCAATACAGGTGAACGCGTAGAGGTAGACCACGTGCTTGAAACCTTCAGCGGCGGACTCGCCACGGGTTTCAGTGGCGAACGCGAACAGCCCCAGGGCGACCGTTGCGAGCAACGCTTCGACCAGGCCGCGACCGCCGTCGAGGATGCCGAAGAACCGGCCCTGTTCAGTGTGATGAGCAATCATCTTCACCCGCTTGAGCACCGAGGCCCAGAACGTCAGGCCGGTGGTCAGACCCCAGCAACCGAAGATGATCATCAAACCGGTCATCGACGGTCCCGTGGAGTACCAAAGCCCCAAGGCGCCGGTGGCCACCAGCGAAAAGAAAATCAAAAACCGCGGCGCGATCCGATCGGCCAACCAACCACTCGGCAAATAGCTAAGCAGGAAAATTGTCCCGAGCATCGAGTACAGATAACCCAGCTCGCTGTGGTTGATCTGGAACACCTCGAGCATGGTGGTCTGGTAAACCTGACGCAGGTACAGGATCGGGTAGATCGCCCCGGCGGCCAGCACCAACAGCATTAACTGAATGTAGCGACTTCCCTTGTCACTGCGGCTTTTTGCAGCCGCGTTCGAACCCTGAACAGCGGCAACAGTGGTTGCAGGCTTGGACATCGATGAGCCCTCGGGCAGCCCGGTGGTCCGGGAGCCCCAATAATTGTTTTTATAGGTTTGGAGCAGTAACAAGCGCAAAGCTACAAGCGGCAAGTCAGAGTCCGCTGCCGTTCGCTTTCACTTACCGCTTGAAGCTTGCATCTTGCAGCTTGCAGCTACCGGTCTAGTACTTCATCACCACAAGTCGGGTCTGGGTGAATTCGAGCATGCCGTGCTTGCCGTCATCACCGCCCAGGCCCGAGCGTTTCCACCCGGCGTGGAAGCCCTGGTAAGGGTCGGCCGGGGTCCGGTTGACGTACAACTCACCGGCCTCGATGGTGTTGGCGACTTTCAGGGTGGTGCGGTAGCTCTCGGTGTACAGCACCGACGACAGGCCGAACTGGTGATCGTTGGCCATGGCCAGCGCTTCGTCGATGTCGCGGTACTTGAGCACTGGCAGCACCGGGCCGAAGATTTCTTCCTGGATTATTTCCATGTCCTGGCGACAGTTGCTCAACAGCGTCGGCGGGTAGAAATGGCCGTTGCCCTCAGGAATGAAACCGCCCGCTTCCAGTACCGCACCGTCGGAGACGGCACGCTCGACCATGGCGTGGATGTTTTGCCGCGAGCTTGCGTTGACCAACGGACCCATCAGGCTGGCGTCGGTGGCGCGGTCGCCAAACTTCACGGCGCTGATTTTGGCTTTGAGCAACGCGAGGAATTGTTCATAGACACTTTCCTGCACGTAAACCCGCTCCACCGCCGTGCACAACTGACCGCAATGAGTGGTCTTGGACGCGACGATAGCGCTGGCGGCGGCTTCAAGGTCAGCGTCGGCTTCAATGATTGCCGGGGTTTTGCCGCCCAGTTCCAAGGACGGCTTGGCAATGTTGGTCTTGCAATAGTCGAGCACGATCCGCCCGGCGTTGACGCTGCCGGTCAGGGTGATCAAGCCGACGGCTTTATGGGTGCAGACCGTTGCAGCAGTGGCATGGTCCATGGTCAATATGTTGACCACGCCGACCGGTAAACCGGATTGCTGCACAGCCTTGGCGATTTCAAACGCCGAGGTCGGGGTGTTGTTACTCGGGCGCACCACCACGGTATTACCGGCAATAAGCGCCGGGGCGATTTTGCGCAGCAAGGTGTAGACCGGGTAGTTGAACGGAATCAGGCAGGCGACCACACCAATCGGCTCGCGGTGCAGGAAGAGGTTTTCGTTCGGGGTATCGCTGGGGATAATCTCACCTTCGATCCGCCGTGCCCATTCAGCGTGGTAACGGGTGATTTGCGCGGCGTAACGAGCTTCGTTGCTGGCGTCGCTGACACTTTTGCCGGATTCGGCGGCCAAGGCGGCACCGATGCTCTCGGCGCAGGCCTCCAAGGCGTCGGCGAGTGAGCGTAAGTGCTCGGCGCGTTCGATGCTGGTGAGCTTGCCCCAGCGCTTCTGGGCGGCGGCGGCAGCCTCAACGGCGGCGGTGGCTTCAGCGCTGGTGGCGGCCGAGACCTGACCGACCAAGGCTTCGGTGGCCGGGTTGTAGACCGCAATCAGCGCATCGCTGGCAGGCTCAATGAAGTGACCGTTTACAAAATTTCGCTCAAGTCGCATGTGAATCGCCCATCGTTGTTTTTATCCAGTCCCCGCAGTCTTGGCATCCTGAGGGGGTTGAACAAACGATTTATTGAGCGGCGTAACATTCAAAAAATGCAGGTTACCCAGGAAGGAATCAAATTTCCCGTGAGGGTTGGGGGCTCAGCTGGCGGCGGTGGAGGGTTCGAGCTGCCTCTGCGCCAACCAGATTTCCTCCTGCAGCCACAGGCTGAACACCTGCAACTGCGGCATCAACGTCTGCTCCGGCCGAGTCACCAACCAGTAGGATTGATGCCCTTCCACGTGCACGTTCAGTACCTGGGTCAACTGCCCGCTGGCCAGCTCCGGGGCAACCATGTGCCAGTCGGCAATGGTGATGCCCAAGCCGTCGGTGGCCGCACGAATCGCCAGGTCCAACAGGTCGAATTCATAGCCGCCCTGGGTATCCACGCCGCTGATTTTCGCCGCGTCGAGCCAGTGTTTCCAGGTCAGGTAGCGCTGGTCTTCCCTGGCCAACACATGCAGCAAAGTCAGGCGACTAAGGTCGATTTCGCCCTCGCTCGCTTCCCGCGCGTACAACGACGACGCGCACACCGCAATGTGCCGTTCCTGGAGCAGCAGCGAGCTGTCCAGCCCATCCCATTCGCCATCACCAAAGCGGATCGCGCAGTCCAAGGTGCTGGTTTCCGCCAGGCTGTCCTGCAAACGCGTGGTGATGCTCAGCTCCAATTCGGGGTGTTTCTCCCGCAGCCGCCCCAGGCGCGGCATCAGCCAGCGGCTGGTGAAGGTCGGCGGTGCGTTGATGTGCAGGCGATTGGCGTGGGACTTCTGCTGGATGCTACGCACCGTCAGCTCGATTTTATCGAAGGATTGATGCAGCGCCCGCAGCAAAACCCGGCCGGCGCTGGTCAGTTCAAGGTGGTGATGCCGGCGTTCCAGCAGATTCTCGCCGAGCTGTTCTTCGAGCTGGCGCACCTGGCGGCTGACGGCACTTTGCGTGACGTTGAGCAGCTCCGCCGCCCGGGTAAAACTGCCGGTACTGCCGGCCACTTCGAAGGCTTTGAGCGCATTGAGCGCAGGCATTTTGCGTTTCATGAACAGGACTCGCGCGGGGGCTGACGAGCCATAAGCATCCCACGGCTTGCGGCAAATTTCCTGAGTAACATGCATTTTTGTGTTGTGCAGGCCGATTCCCTTGCTCCCTCGCCACAGGTAAACGGCAATATTCAATGACGTCGGTTTCAGCCCTGCCACTGTCGCTGACGTATAAATAGCATGAGTATTTCGCAGCACACTCACGACTATTAAGCACTGGCTGTTTTATTTATATAAACGCTAGTCTTGCCTTAATTAAATCCCCGGCTAAGTCAACGCACTTACATAGGGCATGCCTTGCACTTACGCCCCATTCCATAGCAATTAAACTGACCGAGCCAACCTCATGCCAATCAACACGCACTCAGCCACAAGACCTATTGTTTTATTGGCGCTTATCTTTACCGCGTGTAACGCCACCACCCACGGCTTCAGTATCTTCCTTTATTCGGCCTTATTACCCCAGATCCGCCAGGTGTTCGAGTTGAGCTACAGCCAGGCCGCGTTCGTCGCGGCGCTGCTGCAACTGTTCTACATGGGTGCGTCGATTGTCAGCGGCATCGCCGCGGCGTGGATCAGCCCGCGCAACATGGTAAAGCTGACGATGGCCTTGAGCCCGGCGCTGCTGGCCTTGGCGGTCGCCACCCCGTGGGTGCTGCCGTTCGCGCTATGCCTGGCACTGGTCTCGGCCTGCGCCGTGTCGAACTGGAACGCTATCGCCGCACTGGTCGGCGAAGTGATCCCCGCCTCCCATCGCAGCCGCGTGCTGGGCCTGGCGTCGTCGGGGGCGGCGTTCGCGATCTGCCTTAACGGTGTGCTGATCGCCCTGCTGCAGGGCATTTCATTGCGGTACTTCTGGCTGATGTGCGCCGGGCTGACCTTAACTGTCACGCTGCTGACCTTTTGGGCCTTGGCGCCTTTGGCAACAGGCCAACACATCAAGCAAAGCAGCGCGCCGTCGCTACGCCGGGTACTCAGACAATGGGTGAACCTGTGTCTGGAATACCCGGTGGCGTTGCACATACTGTTGCTCAGCGCTTTCATAGGCGGGATCAGCGGCCCCTTCCTGAATTTCCTCTCGGCGTTTGCCAGCGAACGGCTGGGCGCCAACGCGCAGATCACCGGATCACTGTGGACACTGATCGGAATCGGCGGGGTCGTTGGCGGTTTGTTGCTGGGCGCGTTGGCGGATCGCTGGGGGACATTGAGGGTGATGGCATTGAGTATCAGCGCCTTCGGCCTGGCAATGCTCGCCCTGCTCTGGCAACCGAGCCTGAACTTGACCTGGCTGGCGGCCGGGCTGTTCGCGCTGTTCTATTTCCCGGTCTGGGGCCTGATGGCCGCCTACCTCAGCGCACGCTTGAGCCCCGTGCAAAGCCTGCAAGTGGTGAGCCTGAGCATGGTTGGTTATGGCTTGGGCAGCGCCACCGCAAACTGGCTGTGCGGCTGGCTGCTGCAGGCCACCGGGCAGTTTGGCCTGGTGCACGGCTGGATCGTCTGCTGGGTCACCGCCAGCCTGTTATTGCTGAGGCTGATGGCCCGCCGTCAACGCTGTGAGCCGGCGCTCGGCCAGCCACTCTGAACGGCCCAAGCGACGCGACAGAATGTGCACCAAGGCCTCCACGGCCAGCGCCTCGCACTGAGTGGAGCGCCAGAACATCAACCGCGCCGGTTCTATCGGTGGAAAGCCCTGAGCCGCGTCCAGCACCTTCCAACCCGGCGGCACCAGGCGCCGCGCCGTGACACCGACCGACTGGCCCTGTTCGATGGCAATCCCTATCCCACGCGGGCTCTGGCTGGTGTAAACCACATGCCACGCCCGCCCGGCCTCGGCCAGCGCCCGCACGGCATTGGCTCGAAAGGCGCAGCCCTCGGCATACACTGCCAGAGGCACCGAGACATCCGCCCCGGCGCTCCAGCCCTCAGCCGCCACCCACACCAGCGGCTCGTCGCACAGATATTCGCCCAGTTGCAGATTGGCGTGTTGCACACCGAGCACCAGGTCCAGCTCACCGCGTTGCAAACGACTGACCAGCGCCGTCGACATCTCGCAACAAATGTCCGGCCGCACCTGGGGAAACTGCACCTGAAAGTCGCGCAACACCTCGGCCAGGCAAAACTGGGCGTAGTCCTCGGGCATGCCGACGTGAATACACATCTGCTCATCGGGCAGTTGCACGGCGTTGATCGCATCGGCATGCAGTTTGAGGATCTGCCGCGCATAGATCAGAAACGTCTCGCCACCGGGTGTCAGGCTCACCGAGCGACTGGTGCGCTGGACCAACGGCGTGCCGACGATTTCCTCCAGGCGCTGCAAACTTTGGCTAATGGTCGATTGGGTTTTGTGCAGACGCTCGGCCGCCGCAGAAAATCCGTGGCACTCGATAATCGCAACAAACACTTTAAGTAAGGTCCCATCCAGTTCGCCTGACATAACTATCGCCCCTGCCGATGGATTCGATCACAACTTGTAATTTCCACTTCGCACCTCTTTGCGCAACTATCGATTCAACGCCAAACACTGTTAATTGATAGTTCCAGGAGACTTGCATGAGCCTTCAACTTGCCGACGCCGAAGTGGGCGATATCAGCGATATCATAAATACCGAGTTGTACCCCATACATGATTCGGGCCATGTCCGGTTGCAGGCGCTGATCGAACACGCCCGCGCAGAACTGGCCGAAGACGGTTGCTGCCTGCTGAAAGATTTCTTGCGGCCCGAGGCGCTGGAACGGGCCCGTGCCGAAGGTCAGGCACTGTCGGGCAAGACCTTTTACTCGGTGCGCAAGGTCAACGCCTATTTCACAGAAGACGACCCTACCCTGCCCCAGGATGACCCGCGCCGCACATTCATGGAGCGCACCAGCGGTTTTGTCACGCGGGACATGATTGCCCCGGACGCGATCATTCATCGCCTGTACGTCTCGCCGATGATGAAGCGATTTATCGGTGCCTGCCTCGACGAGCCGGAGATTTTCGAATACGCCGACCCGTTCGCCGGGCTGGTGATCAATGTGATGCCCGAAGGCACCGAGCAACCCTGGCACTTCGATACCAACGAATTCATCGTCAGCATGATGACCCAGAAGCCCGAGGCTGGCGGCCTGTTCGAGTACGCGCCGATGATCCGCACGCGCACCCAGGAAAACCTCGGCGCTGTCGGCAACGTGGTGCGCGGGGACGACCGCAGCCGCGTGCAGGAACTGGAGCTCAACCCAGGCGATTTGCAGATTTTCAAGGGTCGCTTTTCAGTGCACCGGGTAACCCGCGTCGAAGGCACTACTGAACGCAATACGGCGATCTTCGCCTACTCCGAGAAGCCCGGAATCATCGGCCGTGCCCAGCGCACCAAACAGCTTTACGGACGCCTGTCCGAAGCCCATCTGCAAGCCGAACGCAACCTGGTACGCAGCGACCGGTTGCTCGACTGATCCATCCCAGAAAAATCTTAGAAAAACCAACCGTATTTGCCCTGCGAGGAACACCCCATGAGTCTGTCCGGCCCTAACCGCAACCCCGCCGACTGCGAACCGACCTACGCCCAGATTCAGCAGATCCAGCTGGACCGTTTGCAACGTGTGCGCAACGAACTGAAAAAACGCGACTACGCTGCGTGCGTGCTGTTCGATCCGACCCACATGCGCTACGCCACCGGCTCGCGCAACATGCAGGTGTACTCGGCGCGCAACCCGGCACGTTATGCCTTCATCCCGGCAGAAGGCCCGGTGGTGGTCTTCGAATTCGGCGGCTGCCTGCACCTGGCCGAACAGCTCAACACCGTCGATGAAGTGCGCCCGGCCAAGGCCATCTCCTATTACTTCTGCGACAGCTTCCTGAATAACGTCACCGCCGAATGGGCCGCTGAAATCGGTGAACTGGTGCGCAAACACGGCGGCGGTAACAAACGCATCGCCATCGAAAGCGCGACCTCGGCCGCTGCGTTCGAACTGCAAAAACTCGGCTACCAGATATTCGATGCCCAGGAACCGCTGGAGCGCGCGCGCTGCATCAAGGTGCCGAACGAGCTGAAGATGATCCGCGCCAGCCTGCGTGCCACCGAGGCCGGCGTGCGCTTGATGGAAAGTAAGCTGGTGCCGGGCATCAGCGAAAACGAACTGTGGTCGCACTTGCACCAGCACGTGATCGCTACCGACGGCGACTACGTCGAAACCCGCCTGCTGTCCTCCGGCCCGCGCACCAATCCGTGGTTCCAGGAGTGCAGCACCCGGCCCATCGAAGCCGGTGACCTGGTGGCGCTGGACACCGATGTGGTTGGTCGTTTCGGCTACTACGCGGACTTTTCCCGTACCTTCCTCTGCGGCGAGCAAGCCGCCACCGCCAAGCAACAGGAGCTGTACAAACTGGCCTACGAACAAGTGCAGACCAACATGGAAATGCTCAGGGCCGGCCGCAGCTTCAAGGAATACGCCGAGCTGGCCTGGAGAATCCCGGACAACTACAAGGCCAACCGCTATTTCGCCCTGGCCCACGGGGTTGGCATGACCGGTGAATACCCGTACGTGGTGCACCGCGAAGACATCGATGCACTGGGTTACGACGGGGTGTTCGAAGCCGGCATGACCATCTGTGTGGAAAGCTACATCGGCCACGATGCGGGCGGCGAAGGGGTCAAGCTCGAAGAGCAGATTTATATCCACGAAAACGGCATCGAGTTGCTCTCGGACTATCCGTTCGATCCGCGCCTGATGCCACGCTGAGTTGCCCCGGACGGCGCCGTAACCTCCTTCGACATCGTCCGGTTTTCCCCTTGTTCCCACCAGGAACAAGGGGCGTTTGCGTCCACCGCGCAGTGTTTCGTACCCGCGCCTTCCTCCGTCCGGCCTGTCTAGCTCAAGCGGCAGCCTTCCTTACGGTCAGTAACATGCATTTATCGAACGTTTCAGCGTTGAATTTATCGTTTGTCGATCGTTGCCAAGATGACAAAACTGCGGGCATCTCTAATAAAAACAACATGAGAGCAGCCCTATGTCATACCCAGCCTCCGTCCTTCTGATCTCGTTGCGCCTTGCCCTACTGCCGGCTTCACGCCTGTCACGCCTGCGCCTTCGCGCTGCCGGCCACTGACAGTCTCGGTTCATCGAACCGACCGCGTCTGCCGCTCGCCCCATGTGCGGCCAGTCGAAAAACGCACTTTTGCACGTTATCGGAGAGGCATATGAAAGACTTAATGACACTGGACGGCACTCTGCCGCATCCAGCGGTGAACGACCTGTGCACCCAAGTCAAAAGTGGCGAGATCAATCGTCGCCAATTCCTGCGCACCGCCGCACTGCTGGGTATCACCGCCGCCAGTGCGAGCACTTTCCTCGGTTCCGCGCTGCTCGGTAATTCGGCTCATGCCGCTGACGCGGTAACGCCGCGTCAGGGCGGCAGCCTGAGGTTTGCCTGTGCTATCCAGGAAATCCAGGACCCGATGCTGATCACCTGGATCGAAGCCTCGAACCTGCTGCGCAACAGTCTCGAATTCCTGACCTGGGTCGATGCCGACAACATCACTCACCCGTACCTGGCCGAGAGCTGGAGCCCGTCCGAGGACCTGAAAACCTGGACCTTCAACCTGCGCCAGAACGTGAAGTGGAGCAACGGCGACACCTTCAACGTCGAGGACGTGCAGCACAATATCGAGCGCTGGATTGCCGCCGATTCCAAGTCGGTCAACCGCACCGCGTTCCAGGACATTACCGCGTTCGAAAAAGTCAGTGACTTCCAGTTCCGCCTGGTACTCAAGCGACCGATGCTGGCGATCCCGGAAATGCTCAACGCCTTCACTTGCGCCATCGTGCACCGCAGCTTCAAGGCCGGTGACGACTGGGCGAAAAATCCGCTGGGCACCGGGCCGTTCAAACTGGTGTCATTTGCGGTAAACAAGCAGGCGACCTTCGCCAAGCGTGCCGATTACTGGCGCACACCGGCAAACCTCGACGAGTTGCGCTACGTCGACATGGGCACCGATATTTCCACCCATCTCGCAGCGTTGCAGGCCGGGCAAGTGGACGTGCTGTACCGGGTGACCGTGGCCGAACTCGACCTGGCCAAACGCTTGCCCGGCGCGCAACTGCTGACCTGTAAATCGGCGCAAACAATCGTCATGCGCATGGCCTGCGACCAAAAGCCGTTCGACGACCTGCGCATCCGCAAAGCAGTAGCGCTCTGCGCCGACAACGCGCAGATGCTGAAAATCGCTTATCGCGGCATGGGCACCCTGGGCGAAGATCATCACGTCGCGCCGTCCCACCCGGAATACTTCCCGCTGCCCAAACGTGCGCGGGACGTGGCGGGTGCGAAGAAACTGCTCGCCGAAGCCGGCCACCCGAACGGCATAGACATCGACCTGATCGTCGGCAACACCCAGGGCCGCTACGAACAGGACTGCGCGCAGATCCTCCAGCAAAACTGCGCCGAGGCCGGCATCCGCATCAACCTCAAAGTGATCCCCGCGACGCAATACTGGCCGATCTGGGACAAGGCCGCGTTCAGCCTCACCTACTGGGCACACCGCCCACTTGGTGTGATGTCGCTGGAACTGGCCTACCGCAGCGGCGCGGCCTGGAATGAAAGCCACTACAGCGACCCGGCGTTCGACGCAGCGCTGGACAAAGCCATGGGCATCATCGACCCGAAACAACGGGCAGCAGCGATGCAAAGCGTCGAGCAGATCCTGCAAGACGCCTGCGTCATGGTCCAGCCGTTCTGGGGCGATAAATTCACCGCCGCGAGCAAGAAAGTCCAGGGCTTTCAGGTTCACCCGTCAGACTTCTACCCAATGGATCAAGTCTGGTTGAGCGCCTGATTCAAGCGCCCCGAACGAGCCCGCCCACTCAACTGCGGCGGGCCGCCATCCCTTGATTAGCCGGAGCGTGCGAGCATGGCTGAATTTTTATTGCGCAAGTTATTGGCGCTGGCGGCAACCTTGCTGTCGGTGTCAGTGATCGTGTTCCTGGCCCTGGAACTGAATATCGAAGACGTCGCAATCAACGTCCTCGGCCCCTATTCCGCCGCCGACCAGCGCGCTGCTTGGCTGGTGGAACACGGTTACAACCAACCCTTCGTCTGGCGCTACCTGGTGTGGCTGAAGGACTTTCTCAGCGGCGACTGGGGCACCTCGGTGCATTTTCGCGAGCCGGTAATTGATCTGCTGCTGCCGAACCTCGGGCAAACGTTGATCCTCGCCGGGTTGGCGTTGGCGGTCATGGTGCCCGTGGCGTTGACCCTCGGCATTCTGGCCGGGATTCGCCAGGGCTCGGCGGTGGATCGACTGGTGTCGTTTCTGTCGATCGTCACCACTTCGATCCCGGACTTCGCCAGCGCGGTGTTTGTCTCAGCGATCTTCGTGTTCTGGCTCAACTGGCTGCCAGGTGTGAGCAGCATGAGTGACGGTTTCAATGCGGTCGAGTTGGCGTTGCCGCTGATGGTGCTGTGCCTCTTCGGCATCGGCTATCTGGCGCGCATCACCCGGGCCTCGATGGTCGAGGTGATGCAGGCGCCGTACATCCGCACCGCCCGCCTCAAAGGCGCGTCGACCTCACGCATCGTGTTGCGCCATGCGCTGCGTAACGTACTGATCGCGCCAATCACCGTGATCATGTTGTACATCCCGTGGCTGCTGTCGAACGTGATCGTGGTCGAGGTGTTCTTCGCCTACAAAGGCTTCGGCTCGCTGCTCTACACCGCATCGCTGAACCATGACGTCTACCTGATCGAAGCCTGCGCAATGATCAGTGGCATCGTCGTCGGCGCGACCAAAATCTTCTCGGACCTTGCCTACACCTGGCTCAACCCGCGCATAACGTTGCGCAGTCTTGGCGGAGGTGGCCAATGAACTTCCTTAACTCGTTCAAACATCCCCTCGCGTTACTCGGTTTGCTGCTGGTAGGCGGCTGGGCGTTGATGGCGCTGTTTGCGCCGTGGCTGGCGCCCCACGACCCGTTGGAAAGCTTCACCCCGCTGCTGACGCCGATGACGCCGGATCGCAACGGGATGCACTTTCTGCTCGGCACCGACATGATCGGCCGGGACATTCTCTCGCGGCTGATCTGGGGCACGCGCACCGTGTTGTTCTGGTCGATTCTGGCAACACTGACCGCATTCGCCGTGGGCATCGCCATGGGCCTGTGCGCCGGCTACTTCAATGGCTGGGTCGATGCGCTGCTGTCCTATGTCGCCGACACCGTGCTGTCGTTCCCGGTGCTGGTGTTGTACATCGTGATCATCATCGCCCTCGGCGCTTCGGCGCTGAACATTCTGATTGCGGTGACCTTCACCAGTGCCCCGGCCATCTTCCGGATCATGCGCGCACTGACCATCGACATCCGTTCCCGGGATTACGTGCTCAGTGCCATCACTCAGGGCGAAAGGTCGTTGCGGATCATGCTGGTGGAAATCCTGCCCAATTGCGGTGGCCCGTTGATCGTCGATTTCTGCCTGCGCATCGGCTACACCGCGATCATGATTGGCGCCCTTGGCTTCCTGGGACTCGGATTGCCGCCGCCGACCCCGGACTGGGGCGGCATGATCAACGAAGGCCGCAGCATGGCCATCGCCTTCCCCCACTTGGTGATCTTCCCGTGCATTGCCATCTCCACCCTGATGCTGGGCCTGAGCCTGTTGGCGGATGGTCTGGACGAGCACGCCCAGAAAGGCGCAAGGAGTTGAGCATGAGTCATCAACAAGTATTGAGAGTGGAAAACCTCTCCATCGAACTGCCCGCCGGCGCCGATCGTAGCCACGCCGTCAAGGGCATCAGCCTGGATGTACGCAAAGGTGAAATTCTGTGTGTGATCGGCGAGTCCGGCTCCGGCAAATCGGTACTCTCGGCCGCGATCATGGGCGATTACGCCAAAGGCCTGCGCCACAGTGAAGGCGTGATCGATTTCCTCGGCGACGATATCTGCCGCATGGACGAAAACGCTCTGCGCACGCTGCGCGGCAACCGCATTGCGATGATTTTCCAGGAGCCCATGGCAGCGCTGAATCCGGCGATTCGCATTGGTCAGCAGGTCGAAGAAATCTTCGACATTCATGCGCCGCAGATGCCCGCCAAGGAGCGCCGCGAACGTATGCTCGCCCTGCTCGACTCGACTCAATTGCCCGATCCGCCACGTATTGCCAACAGCTTCGCGCATCAACTCTCGGGCGGCCAATGCCAACGGGTGGTGATAGCCATGGCGCTGGCGATGAACCCGGATTTGCTGATTGCCGACGAACCGACGACTGCGCTGGATGTGACCACACAGGCCCAAGTGCTGAAACTGGTCCGCGACCTGCGCGGTCGAGGTCAGCACGGCATCCTGTTCATCACCCACGACTTCGGCGTGGTGGCGGAAATCGCTGACCGCATCGCCGTGATGGAGGGGGGTGTGCTGGTGGAAATCGGTGAACGCGATCAAGTACTCAACTCGCCAAGACACCCGTACACCCGCAAGTTGATTGCCGCTGTTCCGGCCCTGCACCCAGAGTTGCACGCGCCGTGCGCCGATGGTGAGTTGGCGTTGCGCATTGAGCACTTGACCAAGACCTACAACGTCGGCGGCCGCTTAGTCCCGGCGCTCAAGGATGTCTCGCTGCAACTGCCACGGGGCAAGACACTGGCGATTGTGGGTGAGTCCGGCTCGGGCAAAAGCACCTTGGTCAAAGCTGCAATTCGGCTGGTGGAAAGCGACAGCGGCCATGTCTGGGTGGGTGACACGGATTTCCTGGCATTGCGCGGTTCCGCGCTGGCGGCCAATCGGCGGCGGATTCAGATGATTTTCCAGGACCCGTACGGCTCGCTCAATCCACGGCACCGGGTCGGCGATATCATCGCCCGCGCAGCGCAATTGCGCGGTTTGTCAGCCAAGGATGCGTGGACCGAGGCCGGTGATCTGCTGGAACAGGTCGGGCTCAAGCGTGACGCCCTCAAGCGCAAGCCCCGGCAGTTCTCCGGTGGCCAGCGTCAGCGCATCGGCATAGCCCGGGCGCTCGCGATGCGCCCGGAAGTGCTGATTGCGGATGAAAGCGTATCGGCGCTGGATGTTTCGGTGCAAAAACAGGTACTGGAGCTGCTCGCCGAGCTGCAACAGCGCCTCAACCTGAGCATTTTGTTCATCACCCACGACCTGCGCGTGGCGGCGCAAATCAGTGACTACATCGCGGTGATGCGCCAGGGCGAAGTGGTGGAGTACGGCACGGCGGAACAGGTGCTGCTGCGGCCGCAAAACGCCTACACCCAGACCTTGCTGGCTGCAGCCCCCGGCGCTTCGGCGATTCCGGTGGTGCCTATTGCCGATCCCGCGCTGAGGCTGATCCGACCGCAAGTCAACTGAGTTAACAAGCCTTTTTCCCAGGTAGCAGCGTTCGCTGCGCCATGGGCTGCTGTTGCCAACGATAACTAAAAAACCAGGAGTACACTGTGCGCACGACTACCCATATTGCGGTTCGTTCCATCGCTCTCATTCCGCTGCTCGGCGCCTTCGCGGCCCCGGCCATGGCAGTGCAGGTTACCGACAACCTTGACCTCGGCGGTGCCATTCGGGCGCGCTGGGACTACGATCCGGACCGCGACATCCAGAAGTTTGGCCTGGACACGGTGTTCCTCAGTGCCAAGTATAACTCTGACACCTGGATCGGCGAGGCCCAGTACCGCTTCTACGGACGTTCCTATCCTTACCAGTACACCAAGAACTACGGCGATATCCAGTTCGCCAAGTTCGCCTGGGTCGGTTACAAGTTCAATCCCGACCAACAAGTGCAGGTAGGCCTGAATACCGTGCCGTTCGGTTTGCAGCCGTACTTCGGCAGCACCTTTTACGAAACCCTGGGCAACGTCATCGGCCTGGAAGATGTGCAACAAGTCGGCGCCAAGTACATCCAGCAAAGTGGCGACTGGAATATCCAGGCCGGCTACTACCTACGCCCGGCGTGGCAAGGCAAAGGCACCAGCAAAGGGGTGACGTATTCCAGCGTGGTGTCCGGGGCCGACAGCTACGTGGGCGACGGGAGCGACAACCAGGAACGCAATACCGTGGTGCTGCGCGTGGCCAAGGCCCTGGACTTGGGCGCGTGGAAATCCGAAATCGGCCTCTCCGGCCTGACCTCTACCCTGGAAAACAAGGACACCGATAACGATGGCCGCCGCAACGCGGTGGCCGTGCACTACCTCGGCAAGAACGGCCCATGGGGCGTGCAACTGCAAGCGGCGCGGCAACAAATGTCGCCGCGTAACCGTGGCAGCGATGAAGTCGTCACACTTGGCGGGTACGACGGCACCTACAACGTCGCCAGTCGCGGCAACTTGTACGTCGCCGACCTGAGCTATGACGTCGCCGGCAAATACCTGTTCGACCAGATCAGCGGTGTGAAGCTGTACGCCAACTACAGCGCCTTCGATAAATCCGCCGACGCGTTCAAGACCTCGCAACGTCTGATTCTGGGCACTTCGTTTTCGTTCAGCAAACTGTGGATCGCGACGGAATGGCTGTACGGCAAAAATGACCCGTACGTTGGTGGCAGCAGTTACACCCAAAGCTTGGCGTCTGGTGGGACTAACCAGTGGGAGAATCAGCTGTACATGAACATTGGGTATTACTTCTGAGCCGGACTGTTCGGCGTTTCTGAAGGCCTCTTCGCGTGCAAGCCCGCGCCCACAGGTTCAGTGCATAACCTGTGGGCGCGGGCTTGCTGGCGAAGACTTTAACCCAAACACCACTTGCATCAGCCTTTCGGAAAGGAGTCAGATACGCCGTACAGAATATTCACCAAAAACAATAAACCTGCCCGCGCATTACTGCGTCGAAGGCCGGTATGGAGTCATCCTATTCATGCGTCAACTGCCCTCGCTCAACATGCTGCGCATTTTTGAAGAAGTCGCGCGGCATCGCAGTTTCAGCCAGGCGGCTTTGGGGTTGAACGTCACCCAAGGCGCGGTCAGCCGTCAGATCAAGCAGCTTGAAGATTATCTCGGCGTGGCGCTGTTTATCCGCACACCCCAAGGCCTGTCGCTAACCCAAACCGGCCTTGCCCTCTCCCCCCAATTGAGCGATGCCTTCGACCACGTCGAACGCGCCCTGCAAGCGGTGCGTGTGCCGAACCTGCGCCAACGCCTGCGTATCGTCGCACCACCGACCTGGGCCACGCGCTGGTTGTCGGCGCACTTGCGCGCATTCTGTCAACGCTACCCGGACATCGGCCTCAGCGTGACCCACCAGAACGGCAACGACAGCCTCGCGCAAATCGACTGCCACATCCGCTTTGGCCTTGAAGCGGCCAACCATTGCAGCAGTCAGTTGCTGGTAATGGAGCGGCACATGGCAGTGGCCAGCCCGGAGTTGTTCGTCAATGGCCAGCCGCCGGATCTGAGGCAGTTTCCGCTATTGCACATACTGCATGACGGCAAACGCTTGAAGGTGTGGGAGAACTGGTTGTCGGCGATGGGCCGCGAGGATGTCGATGCCGCGCAAGGGCTGGAGTTCAGCACGCTGGACCAGGTGATCCACACGGCACTGGCCGGTGGTGGGCTGGCGGTGATTGACCGACAGATGATTGAAAAGGAACTGGCCAATGGCAGCCTGTTGCCGATCACTGCTGTGGAAGTGGTCGGGCCTTACGGATATTGGCTGGATGTGGCGAATGAGAAACGGGGGCTGTCGAAAGTGCAGTTGTTTACTGATTGGTTGGGACTGGTCAGCAATCCCTGAAACACCGACATCCAAATGTGAGAGCGGGCTTGCTCGCTCCCACATTGGGCTTGTGGTGGGTTTTAGATTCGGGCTGCGACCTTTGTGGCAGCGGGTGCCGCGTTCTCCATCGGACCCTGCGCCTTGCACGCCTGGCTCAGTGTCAGGGATTTGGTTTCCGGTGCCCAGGCCCAGGAAATGATCGCGCCCAGTGCGAGAATCGACGCCAGGATGCCCATGGTTGGGCTCAAGCCGATACCCGCCACACTTACCGGCAACAGGAACGTGCTGATCGCAGAGCCCAAGCGACTGACCGCCGTTGCCAAGCCAATCCCGCTGGCCCGCACTTCGGTCGGAAAGCTCTCGGCCGGGAACACGCCCACCAGGTTGCTCACCGCTGACAACACCAGCGTGAACACGCCGAACACCAGTACCATCAGGAATGGCGCGCTGCCCGGCAGAGCTGCCAGCAGGAACAAGGCCACCGCCAGGATGATAAATGAATTGATCAGAAAGCCTCGCCGCGAGAACTTCACTGTGCACCAGATGCCGATCAATGCGCCGAGGATCAGCAGCATGTTCAACATCAATTCAGTGCCAAAGCCCTCTGCCAAGCCCAGCTTCTGCAGAATCGACGGCAGAAACGTGTAGATCGCAAAATACGGCATCACGATGCAGACGAAGAACAGGCAGTTGAACGCGGTGCGCTTGCGGTATTCGCGACTGAATAGCACCGCATAGCCGGAACGTGTTTCGGTGGAGCGGGTTTCATCGAGTTCGATATTATCGCCCAGGTGTTTTTTGACAATTGCCCGTGCTTCGGCAATCCGCCCCTGATTGACCAACCAGCGGGGTGACTCGGGCGTACCGATCCGCGCGATCAGAATTAACCCTGCCGGGATGGCTGAAGAGGCCAGCATCCAGCGCCAAGCGTCATCGCCGAGATGGAGCATGGCGGTGCCGACGAAGGTCGCGGCAACATAGCCAAAAGTCCAGATAACGCTGAATGAACCCAGCAACACGCCCCGGTGTTTTTTTGGCGAGAATTCGGCGAGCATTGCGTGGCCGACGCTGAAGTCGCCGCCCAGTCCGATGCCGATTATCACCCTACAGAGGAATAACTGGGTCGCAGTTTCGGCGTAGAACTGCATGACCGAAGCAAGGGTGATCAGGACAAAACTGACCAAGAAGATTTTCTGCCGCCCGACCTTATCGGAAATCCAGCCGAAGAACAGGCTGCCAAGAAACAGGCCAATCAGTGCCGAAGCGCCGATCAGTCCTTGCCAGAAGGCATCTAGCTGCATCTGGGGGCTGAGTAGTGTGAAGGCAATACCGATCAGGCCCAGGATATAGCCATCGGTGAAATGTGCGCCGAACGTCAGACCGGCGATTTTAAGGTGGAAGCGCCCGATGGGCAGGTCATCGATCTTTATCGATTGGGCGGGCATGTTCGTCTCCAGTTGTTGTTATTGAAGGAGAAAAGAAATCGATAGCGCTTGACTTGTGGGGCGAGCTTGCTCACTCCCACAGGCGTTACGGTTGGGTTAGAGGCCGCCCATCAACAGGTATTTGATTTCCAGATAGTCTTCCAGACCGTACTTGGAGCCTTCGCGACCCAGGCCCGACTCCTTGATGCCGCCAAACGGCGCGACTTCCGTGGAAATGATGCCTTCGTTGATCCCGACCATGCCGGCTTCCAGGCCTTCGGCCATGCGCCAGACGCGGCCGATGTCGCGGCTGTAGAAGTACGCCGACAATCCGTAGGGTGTGTCATTGGCCCGTTGCAATACTTCAGCTTCGTCCTTGAAGCGGAAACACGCGGCTACCGGACCAAAGGTTTCATCCTGGGCGATCAGCATGTCACTGTTGGCGTCGGTGAGGATGGTCGGCTCGTAGAACGTACCGCCCAGCGCATGACGACGACCGCCGCACAACAGCGTGGCGCCCTTCTCCAAGGCGTCACTCACGTGCAACTCAACCTTGGCCAACGCCGCCGCGTTGATCAGCGGACCTTGCTCGGTTTCACCGTCCAGCGCACTGCCCACGCGCATCGCGGCGACGGCTTCGGCGAGTTTGCCGGTAAACGCTTCGTAAACGCCGTCCTGGATGAAGAAACGATTCACGCAGACGCAGGTCTGGCCGGTGTTGCGGAATTTCGAGGCCATCGCACCTTTGACCGCAGCGTCCAGATCCGCATCGTCGAACACAATGAATGGAGCGTTGCCGCCCAATTCCAGCGAGACTTTTTTCAGCGTATCCGCCGCTTGGCGCATCAGCAGCTTGCCGGTACGTGTCGAGCCGGTAAACGACAGTTTGCGCACGATGCCGGACGCTTGCAGTGCCCCGCCAATTGCCACGGCGTCACCGGAAACCACGTTGAACACCCCGGCCGGAATCCCCGCTTGCTCGGCCAGCACGGCCAGGGCGAAGGCTGACAACGGCGTCTCCTCCGACGGTTTGAGAATCATTGTGCAACCCGCCGCCAGCGCCGGACCGACCTTGCGCGTGACCATTGCCAGCGGGAAGTTCCAAGGGGTGATCGCCGCAACCACGCCGATGGCTTCCTTGACCACAATGATCCGCGCATCAGCCTTATGGCTCGGAATTATGTCGCCGTAAGCGCGCTTGGCCTCTTCGGCGAACCATTCCAGAAAGCTTGCGGCGTAGACCACTTCGCCCATGGCTTCGGCGAGCGGTTTGCCCTGCTCGCGGCTGAGCAACGTGGCCAGGTCTTTCTGGTTGCTCAGCATCAGTTCGCTCCAACGCTTGAGGCGCTGGCTGCGTTCTTTGGCGGTCAATTTTCGCCAGGCCGGCAAGGCACGATTAGCTGCGGCGATGGCGAGGTTGGTTTCCTCGGCGCCGGCCCTTTGTACGTCAGCGATCACTTCGCCATTGGCCGGGTTCGACACCGGATAGGTCGCGCCCCCGCTCGACCAATGGCCGTCGATGAAATTACCGTTACGGATCAGCGAGCTCATGCCACAGCCTCAGTCAGAGTAAAGCGTTCCAGACCCGGGCGGGCTGAGCGCAGGATGCGTTTGCCGGCGGTGTAATCGTTGATCACGTCGCACGGGGTGTAGTTGCGTTCCAACTCATGCAGTTCTTCGGCGTCGAGCCTGGTTTCCAAGGCTGCCAAGGCACTGTCGAACTGCGCGGTGGTGTCGGCGCCGACCAGCATGCAATCGACGCCCGGATGATTGGCAACCCAGGCTTGAGCGATTTGCGCGTTCGATACCCCACGGGCGCGGGCCACGCGCTGCACCGAATGAGCGATCTCGAACGATGCCTCGTCGCTGTACATCTGCTGAGTGAAGAAGTCGGTCTGGTTGCGGGTCGATTGAACGTCGCCGGTGAGCAAACCGCGAGCCAGCGGGCTGAACACCGAGACACCCAGGCCCTGATCACGACAGAACGGAATCATCTCGCGCTCTTCTTCGCGGTAGGCGCAGTTCAGTTGCAGCTGCATGTTGATCGGCTTGACCCAGCCGTTGCGTTCGCAAGCCATGAGGATCTTCGCCAGCTGCCCGGTGAGCATGGTCGATACACCGATGTAGCGAGCCTTGCCGGAGCGCACAATGTCGTTCATCGCACTCATGGTTTCTTCAACCGGGGTATTCAGGTCGAAGTAATGCAGCATGAACACATCGACGTAATCCATGTTCAAGCGCTTCAGCGAGGCGTCGATGCTGTCCATGATGTGCTTGCGCGAATGACCGCTGGCGTTGATGCCGTTGCGGGTGCCGTAGCCGACCTTGGTGGTGATGACCAAGTCTTCACGACGGGCCAGACGCTTAACGATGCGACCGACCACTTCTTCACCGACACCTGCCGAATAGAAGTCTGCCAGGTCGATGAAATTCACCCCGTTATCGAGGGCATGGGCGACGATCGGCTCGCTTTGCTTTTCATCGAAGATCCACGGTTTCCAGTCCGGGGTGCCCATGTTCATGGTGCCCAGGCACAGGCGGGAGACTTGCAGGCCGGAGTTGCCCAAACGGATGTATTGCATGGCTCAGACCTCAGGCTTTCGGGGTGTAGAAAGGGTTGCTGATGTGAGCGACCACATCCGCCAGTTCCGCGGTTTGCGGTTTGCCGGTCAGGGCGGCGCGGATCGCGGTGCGGCAGGCGTTGTAGTTATTCAGGTACACCGCATCCAGATCATCGCAGGCCGGGTTGACCCAGTTGGCCGTCACAATCGCCCACTCGTCTTCGGCTTCCGGCGGCAAGGTGCCGTCCAGCAGCGCTTCCAGTACAGCCTTGGCGATCCCGGCCTGGGACGCGCCCCAGGTGGCGTTGCCGTGCAAGTCGCTGCTGATCGCGGCCTTGTTGACGTAGAGCGTCATCGGCTTGACCGGAATGTTCGGTTGGGCGATCACCATAAAAGGGCAATGCCCCTGGCTCGGCGACGCCAAACTGTTGGCAAACGCCTGCCCCGCCGGCCCGTTGCGCGGGCCGATCAGGATGTTGATGTGTGCGGCATTCACGCCAGGACCTTCGAAACCTTCACCGATATACAGGTCGAGTTCTTTCATGAGTCGTTACTCTTTTTGGATTTATTTTGGGTGATCAGAAGCGCACGCGGATCTTGAAGATCGCGTGGCAAACATCAGGGTATGAAGAGCGCAACACGAGGCTGGCGGAGACGCGGCAGTGGGCTTAGTCATGATTGCAAACGCTCTTTTTGTTATTGGTGAGCTGTGTTTGCGATTTTTTAACATCGGGGCCCGGAGGGGCTGTAACCATTAAAAGTCATGGGGATATGAGTTCTCCTCATACCCAAAAAAACCGGCACGGTGCCGGAATACAATTGTTCTTCGACCAGCCCTGCAGGGTAGAGCGCGATTTCGCATTTATCCTGTGCGTCAGGGGGCAAAATTGGGGGCAAATCTTAATTTGGCCGACGTTGAATCACTGCGCTAGAGCCCAGTCAAAATGTTTTTTGGGGATCCTGATGGTCTCTAGTGGCCCACACCTGAGGGCATGCCTCGTATGGTTTGAAAAGGAGAGTCCATGTCATCTGACGGAACAAGCCTTACCCGAGGTCGCCGCCGCCCACCGGCAAGGTCACGCCGGTGATGTAGGAGGCCTCGTCGCAGGCCAGGAACAGAATTGCGCCAGCTTGTTCGTCGATGCTGCCGTAGCGTTTCATCGAGCTGCTGTCGAGGGTCTGGTCGACGATCTGCTGGTACCACACACGTTCCTGCTCGCTCTGCGGCTGGCTGTTGCGCGGGATGCGCCGTGGCGGTGCCTCGGTGCCGCCGGGCGCGGTGGCGTTGACGCGAATCCCGCTGCCGGCAGTCTCCAGGGCCAGGCAGGCCGTCAAGGCATTCACGCCGCCCTTGGCTGCGCCATAGGGCACGCGATTGACCCCACGCGTAGCCACGGAAGACACGTTGACGATGGCGCCCGCGCCCTGCGACAGCATATAGGGCAGCACGCAATGGCAGCACCACAGCGTAGGGAACAGCGAGCGGCGCACTTCGGCCTCGATTTCAGCCTCGGCGTAATGCTCAAAAGGCTTGGCCCAGATGGTCCCGCCGACGTTATTGACCAGCACGTCGATGCGCCCGAAACGCGCCGTGGCGGCTGCCATTACCCGCGCGCACTCGCTGTATTGTTCCAGGTCGGCGGTCAGCAGTAGCGCTCGCTCATGCTGCAATTCATGCACGAGCTCGGAGCGATCCACCGCGACCAGCCAGGCCCCCTCCTCCAGCAAGCGTTCGGCGACACGCCGGCCTATGCCTTGCGCAGCGCCGGTGACCAGCGCGACCTTGTTGTTAAACCGTTGAGTCATGCGGCAGTCCTCAGGCGGCATCGCACGTGGCGACGGCGTTAGGGGTGAATTTCTCGTAATGAAAGCTGGCCGGGGTCACGCTCTGCTGCTTGAAGTGCTCGCGCACCGCATCGACCATCGGCGGCGGGCCGCACAGGTACACGTCGACATCGCCGCCATTGAGGGCTTCGTCGGCCATGTGCTGGGTCACATAGCCCTGGCGCGGGTGAGTGGTGTGCGGATCAGCCACGCAGGTCACCAGGTTGAAGTCGGGCAAACGCGCGGTAAGAGCTTGCAACGCCTCAATCATCACCAGGTCCTGATCCCGCGTTACGCCGTAGATCAACCGGACCGGGCGGGTTTCCTGGCGCTGCGCGAGCACTTCAAGCATCGACAGGAACGGCGCCAGGCCGGTACCACCGGCCAGTAACAGCAGCGGCCGCGCCACCTCACGCAGGTAGAAACTCCCCAGTGGGCCGGTGATCGCCACGCTGTCGCCCGGCTGGGCGCGCTCGAGCCAACTGCTCATCAACCCGCCGGGCACGTGCTTGATCAGGAAGCTGGCGCGCGGGTCGCCCGGGCGACTGCTGAAGGAGTAAGCACGAGTCTGCCCACTGTCGGGCACGCTGATATTCACGTACTGGCCGGGCAGGAATACCGGCGCTTGGTCCAGTTCGAAACTCACCTCCAGCGCGGCATCGGCATGTCGGGTGATGCCGGCCAGCGTCGCGGCAAAGTGCGTGGTGCCGGTCTTGCAGGCGCTGGACGGCACCGGCACGGCGATCACGCAGTCGGACTGCGGCACCATTTGGCAGGTCAGTACCTGGCGCGCCTGCACTTCGTCGGCGCTCAGGGCGTCGTCGATATAGTCGTCGCCCAAGTCGTAGGCGCCGGTTTCACAGCGGCACTTGCAGGTACCGCACACGCCGTCCGAGCAGTCCATGGGCAGGTTGATGCGCTGGCGGAAGGCGGCATCGAGCACCTTTTCCCCCACCTTGCAGTCGATGAAGCGGGTCACTCCATCCTCGAAGTTCAGGGCGATGGCATACGTCATGGCGGTGTCCTCAGATGTGGTAGATGTCGATGACCTGGTGGATGTAATCGTTTTTCAGCACCACCTTCTTGCGCGTTATCAGCGGCTGCTCGCCACGGATGTCGAGGCGATAGAAGGAGGTACCGAAATAACTGTCGGTGGTTTTGTAGCGGTGGCTGAGGGTGTGCCAGTTGAAACGCAGGTCCACCTGCGCGCCGTCGTCGGCCAGCACTTCGAGGTTGCACAGCATGTGCACGGTGCGCGGCTCGGGCGTGCTGGCGCTGGAGCGCTCGGTCTTGATGCGAAAGATGCGGTCTTCCAGGCCGTCACGGTTGGAGTAGTAGATCAGCGAGATTTCGCGCTGCGGGTCTTCGGTGAGAGTGTCGTGATCGTCCCAGGCGGGCATCCAGAACTCGGCCTTGGGCGAATAGCAGGCCAGCCAGTCATCCCATTGGCGGTCGTCGAGCAGGCGCGCTTCACGGTAAAGAAAATCCAGCAGGTGGTCACGGGCAAGGCTCATGGCAGCACCTCACGGTCGCTGGCTATCAGCCCTTGCTGTTCGCGCTCGATCGCACGCTTCAGGCTTTGGGCCCAGTGCGCATGCTGGCGTACAAACAAGCCCTCGTCCTCGGTCTTGACCCCGCTGAGCTGCGGTTTCATACCCATGGCCAAGGCATTTTCGTCCGCGCCCTCCACCCACTGCTTGGCGCCACGGCTCAAGTCATTCCACAGGGTGCTCGCGCCCTGGTAACCGGTCTGGCAGGCGCGGAACTCCTCGAGGTCATCCGGGGTGCCCATGCCGCTGACATTGAAGAAGTCTTCGTACTGACGAATCCGCGTGGCGCGCTCCTGGGCGCTTTCGCCGATGGGCGCCATGCAATAGATTGTCACTTCGGTTTTATCCACGGCGAGGGGCCGCACCACGCGGATCTGGGTCGAGAACTGGTCCATCAGGTACACATTGGGATAGAGGCAGAGGTTGCGGGTCTGGTCGACGATAAAGTCGGCGCGCGCCTGGCCCAGGCGTTCGGCCAAGGCCTCGCGGTGAGCGTGCACCGGGCGCACTTGGGGGTTGAGCAGGCGCGTCCACAGCAGGATATGCCCGTGGTCGAAGGCGTAGACGCCGCCCAGGCTTTTCGACCAGCCATTGGCGTCGACGGTGCGCGTGCCTTCGGCGTCGTAGTTGCGCCGGCCCATGGTCGCCGAGTAGTTCCAGTGCACGGAGCTGACGTGGTAACCGTCGGCGCCGTTTTCGATTTGCAGCTTCCAGTTGCCGTCATAGACATAGGATGAGCTGCCGCGCAGCACCTCCAGGCCCAAAGGGGCCTGGTCGACCATCTGGTCGATGATGACGCGGGTTTCGCCCAAGTAATCGCTGAGTTCCGGCACCGCATCGCTGAGGCTGGCGAACAGGAAACCGCGGTAGTTTTCAAAGCGCGCCAGGCGTTTGAGGTCATGGGAGCCGTCGCAGTCGAAGCTGTCCGGGTAGGCGCCGGTCTTTGCGTCCTTTACCTTGAGCAGCTTGCCGGCGTTGCTGAACGTCCAGCCATGGAAGGGGCAAGTGAATGAGCCCTTGTTGCCTTGTTTGCGCCGGCACAACATGGCGCCGCGATGCGCGCAGGCGTTGACCAGACCATGCAGCGCGCCGTGCTTGTCACGGGTGATGACCACCGGCTGGCGGCCGATCCAGGTGGTGAAGTAATCGTTGATCTGCGGCACCTGGCTTTCATGGGCCAGGTAGATCCAGCCGCCTTCGAAGATGTGTTTCATCTCCAGGGCAAACAGGTCGGGGTCGGTGAAGATGTCGCGGCGGCAGCGGAATACCCCAGTGGCGGGGTCTTCCTGTACGGACTCGCGCAATTGGCAGGCGAGTCGGTCGAGCGTACTGATCATGGGGCGGGCCCTCCGTTGTTCTTGTATCAGGCGCCCTCACCGTACGTGTTCACCCTGCCCGTCAATATCCGCTGCCTGCACATCGCTATCCGCCAGGCGCACGTCGCTTAACGATGGCGTTTCCAGGTCTGCGACGGCAGTTCGCCGAAGCGTTTGCGATAGGCCTCGGAAAACCGCCCCAGGTGCATGAACCCATGGTCCAAAGCCACCTCGGTCACGCTGCGCGTGCTGCTCAGTTGCAAGCGTGCGTGTACGCGTTCGAGCTTGCAGCGGCGTACATAATCGCGCGGCGACAGCCCCACCTGGCGCTCAAACAGGCTGTACAGCGAACGTTCACTGACGTTGGCCACGGCCATCAACTGCTCGACGCTGATGTCATCGCCCAGGTGCTGCTGGATAAATTCGTGCACCGCTTCAAACCCACCGCCGTGGGCAGCCCGGGGGGACACCCGCAACACATTGCTGCCCAGCAATGCCAGCAGCTTGTTGGCCACGATGCGTTCGTACAGGCCTTGCATGTGGGGCTCGGCAGGGTTTTCCGCCTCATGGCAGATCAACCCGAGCAACGGCAGGAAGCCGCCCATTTCACTGAGCGCGTGGCGGGCCGTCGTGAAGCGGACCCCCGCCCGCGGCAGGCTCCAGTGCTGCTCCAGGCAGGCGTTTTCCAGCAGACGCACCGGCAGTTTGATGATGAATTTTTCGCAGTCGGCGGAATAGGTCAGGTCTACCGGGTCGTCCGGGTTGATCAGCAGGACTTCCCCCGGCCCGAACACATCATCCTCGCCACGGGAGTTGGAGCGGCAATGCCCGCTCAAGAGGATCTGCAGGTGATAGATGGTCTCCAGCGCCACCGACGTGACCCGCACCGGTGCGCCGTAGCTGATGCGGCACAGGTCCAGGCTGGCGAAGGTGCGATGGCTGATACTTGCCCGGGGCCGGCCCCTGGCAGGCAGGCGAATGCAGTGGCTGCCCACATGCTGGTTGACGTAGTCCGACACCGCGTAGGCATCGGCGCCCTGGAAAATCTGGCTGCGCTCACTCAATAGCACGGTCATGGTCGCGACTCTTTTATCGTTATTGGGCTCAGGCTGACGCTTGGGTAGGGGGGCGTCCAATATGGATAAAGTCTGGAGGGATACCCTGGAGGTATCGTCGGGCGTGGCGCTCGGGACCTAGCGATACCCCCGCGCCTGAACATCGAACAACTCGGCATAGCGCCCACCCGCGGCCATCAGTTGGTGATGACTGCCCTCCTCCAGGATTCGCCCGCCGTCCAGCACGATGATGTGGTCGGCATTGCGCACGCTGGAGAATCGATGGGAAATCAACAACGTCATGCGGCCCTTGGCGTGTTCGCGAAAGTGCTCGAACACTGTTGCCTCGGCGCCGGCGTCCAGCGCCGCCGTCGGCTCGTCAAGAATCAGCAGATCCGCCTCCTGGCGCATATATGCGCGTGACAAGGCAACTTTCTGCCATTGCCCACCCGACAATTCCTGGCCGCCAAGCCAGCGCCCTAACTGTGTGCCGTAGGTCTTGCTCAGGCGTTCGATGAACCCGGCGGCCACCCCCTGGGTTGCAGCCGTGCGCCAGCGCGCCTCGTCGCTCAGCGCATCCACGTCACCCACGCCAAGGTTCTCGCCGACGGTCATCTGGTAGCGGATGTAATCCTGGAAAATCACCCCAATGCGCTGGCGCAGTGTCTGTTCATCCCAGTCTTGCAAGTCGCTGCCATCCAGCAGAATACGCCCCTCGTGCGGGGTATACAGGCGCGTGAGCAATTTGATCAGGCTGGTTTTGCCCGAGCCATTCTCGCCCACCAGGGCCAGGCTTTGCCCCGGCGCCAAGTGCAGGTTGATGTCAGCCAATGCCGGCCGCTCAGCGCCGGGGTAACTGAACCCCACGTGCTCGCAACGCAGACCGTCGCCGGGACGCGCGCCCTGGGTAAGCCGGCCACTCGGCACGACCACTGGGGTTAGCAGGTACTCATAAAGGTCTGAGAGAAACAGACTGTCGTCATACAGGCCGGCAATCGCGCTGAGGCTGGCGGTGATCGCGCTTTGCCCCTGCTTGAACAGCACGATGTACATGGTCATCTGCCCCAGGCTGGTCTGGCCGCGCACGGTGTCCAGCACCACCCAGGCGTAAGCCACATAAAACGCCGCGGTGCCCAGCAGGCCCAGGGCAAAGCCCCAGGCATCCCGGCGCACCGTCAACTGGCGGTCTTCGGTGTACAAGCGCCGGGCGTTGTCGCGGTAGCGCTTGAGGAACAGCGGCGCCAGGCCGAACAGCTTGACCTCTTTGGCATGGGTCTCGTGGGACAGCAGCGATTCCAGGTAATTCTGCTGACGGGTCTCGGGCGCACGCCGGTGGAACAGGCGAAACGCATTGCCCGAAAAATGCGTCTCGGCGAAGAAAACCGGTAAGGCGCCGACCACCAGAATCACCAGCGCCCACGGCGAAAAGTGCACTAACAACACGGCAAAGCTGACCAGCGAAATCAGGTTCTGTACCAGCCCCAGACCCTTGGTGACCAGGCTCAGCGGCCGTGTCGACGCGCCCTGGCGCACGCGCACCAGCTTGTCGTGGAACTCGGCGTCTTCAAATTGCGTGAGCGAGAGGGTCTGGGCCTTCTCCAGAATCATCAGGTTGACCTTCACCCCCAACTGCACCCGCAGCAACGATTGCTGCATCGACAACGCACGCTGAGCGGCGGCCAGCAGCCCCAACACGCCCGCCTCGGCCAGCACGTATTGCATCACTGGCCACACGGGTGCCTGGCTGCCGGCTGCATGAATCTGCATCGCATGCACCACGCCATCGACAATACGCTGGCCGATCCAGGCAGCCAGCGCAGGCAACAGACCGGCAACGATGGTGGCCAGCAGCAGGCCTATGAATAAGGGGCGCGACGTCCCCCAGACCAGCTTCAGTGCCCTGCGCGCCTGAATGGAAAACGCGCTCAATCGATTGAACAGCACCATCAATGGCATGGACTCCGTGTGGGGGTTAGGGGTGAGACGGGTGGATTATGACAGGCGATGACGTCGCGCACATCCAACGGCGGGCCGACACGCCGCACCGGCCGGGTAATAAAAATAGATGATCTTATAAAACTACAAGATAACAATATCTAATAATTAGCTTATTCTAAAAAAGACTTTCCCCGCAGTTTTTTATAGAGATATCTTCACTTCACAGACCGACCCCATGCCTGGCGGAGGACGTACCCCCGACATGGATCTCTCTCGATATGCCCGATATTTCTCACCCCGTCCCGCTAAAAAAATTCCACCTGTCGCTGTTGACCAGTTCGCTGCTGCTGGCGGCGGTACCCGCCTGCGCCGAGGACGCCAAGCTCGGCACGGTAACGGTGATTTCCACCGGTTTGCGCGGCCAGGAGCGCACCGTCGCCGACAGCCCGGCCCCCATTGATGTGATCAACAGCGAGCAGTTGCTCAAGACCGGCCGTGCCGAGTTGTCCGAGGCGATTGCCAAGCTGCTGCCCTCCTTCAACTTCGGCACCAATATCGCTGGCTACAACTCAGTGACGCGCCCGCTGAGCAACCGCAGCCTCGGCCCGGCCTACACCCTGGTGCTGGTCAACGGCAAACGGCGTCACAACGGCGCCACCGGCCAGCGCGGCTCGATCGACAACAGCGGCGCAAATGCCGTGGACGTCGATCTGATCCCGGTCAGCTCGGTCGACCATATCGAAGTACTCAAGGACAGCGCCGCCGCCCAGTACGGTTCGGATGCGGTGGCTGGGGTGATCAATATCATCCTCAAGTCCGCCAACAACGGCGGGCACCTGGAGACCAGCTATGGTCAGTTGTATTCCGGCCAGGGCGAAACCATCAAGGTCGCTGGCGACCAGGGTTTCAAGCTCGGTGATGGCGGCTTCTTCCACCTCTCGGCCGATGCGCGCAAACGCGGCGAAGCGGCCTGGAACGACAAGGCCGACAGCAGCGTGCGCGCCTTCAACGATCCGGCCAAGGAAGCGGCCTGGAACCGCGTGGCAATCAAGAACGGCGACCCCGACCTCAAGGCCTTCAACCTGGCCTACAACGCCGAACTGCCGCTGGAAGACCTGACCCTTTATTCCTTCTCCACCTACGGCGAGCGCGACGCCGAAGCGGCCAACTATTTGCGCCTGCCCACCGGCCGCGCGGCGGTGCCGGAGGTGTTTCCTGACGGCTACTACCCGCTGAACAATATCAAGGACCGCGACTACCAGTTGCTGTTTGGCGGCAAGGGCCAAGTGGCCGAGTGGAACTGGGACCTGAGCACCACCTACGGGCGCAACAATGTGCACCACTCCAGCGACCTGAATATCAACCCGTCGCTGGGCACCGCCTCGCCGACCCAATTCGACAACCTGGCGACCTTGCGCTTCGAGCAATGGGTCAATAACCTCGACTTCACCCGCCGTTACGACAGCCTGTTCAACCTCACGTCGCCGGTGCAGGTGTCGGCCGGCCTGGAGCATCGCTGGGAGCATTTCAGCACCTTTGCCGGCGACCCCGAGGCCTATATCACCGGCACCTACCCGGCGGCATCGGGCGCACAGGCGGCAGTGACCATTCGCCCCGAAGACGAAGTCAGCCTGATCCGCAACAACTACGCCGGCTACCTGGACCTGGGCTTTGACCTCACCGAGCGCTGGTTCCTCGATGTGGCCGGGCGGGTCGAACATTACGACGATGACTCGGGCAACACCTTCGGCCTCAAGGTGAACTCGCGCTACGAGCTGACCGACAGCGTGGCGGTGCGCGGCACCGTCGGCACTGGTTTCCGTGCGCCGTCGCTGACCCAGATCGGCTACACCGTGGCGGACAACCGCGTGGCTACCGACGTCAACGGCAACGTGGTTCCGGCAGTCACCCGCCTGACCCCGTCGGGCAGCAACCTGGCCAAGGCGCTGGGTGGCGATGACCTGAAACCGGAGAAGTCGCGCAATCTCGGCCTGGGCCTCACCTGGCAACCCGCGCCGCGCACCAGCATCACCGCCGACGCCTACCTGATCGACATCGACGACCGCATCGCCCTGACCAGCAATATCTATGACCAGGGTAATGGCGCAGTCAACGCGATCCTCGCCGACCAGGGCGTGCCCACCGGCACCTGGGTCAACTATTACACCAACGCCTTCGACACCCGTACCCGTGGCCTGGATGTGGTCGCCGACCACACCACGCCGCTGGATGCCTGGGGCGACGTGCGCTGGAGCCTGGGCTTGAACTGGAACAAGACCACCATCGAAGGCACCCGCGACACCCCGGCCGCACTGGTCGGTTCCGGCGTGACCCTGGTGGGCCGCGACCGCGAAGGTGACCTCACGCAGGCGTCGCCCAAGACCAAGTGGATCCTCGGCGCTAACTGGAAAGTGCAGGACCTCGCGGTCAACCTGCAAACCACCCGCTACGGCGCGGTAAAGACCCTGGCGGTCAACCCCACCGGGGATCGCAGCTTCGGCGCCAAATGGATCACCGACCTCGATGTCAGCTACACCTTCGTCGACAGCATCACCGTAAGCATCGGCGGCACCAACATCTTCGACGTGCGCCCCGACCGGCACGCCGTCTACAGCAACCTGGGCCTGGCGCCTTACGGCAACCCGCCGTTCTATCCGGGCGGCGGCTACTGGTACACCAAGCTGGCCTACGACTTCTGATTCACATCGCCAAACGAGGGCACCCCATTGAACACCTCCAACTTGATGAGCCGTCTGCTGGCCCCCTGCGCCCTGGCGATCAGCCTGGCCGCCTGCTCACCTTCGGGCGACCAGGCGCAAGCGAACAAAACCCTGAACATTGCATTTTTTGGCGACAATACCACCCTGGTCAGCGTCGACCCATTCCAGGTGTATTGGCTGGAACACCGCGTGCTGCTGCGCAATGTCGCCGAGTCGCTCACCGACCAGGACCCGGCCACCGGCAAGATCATCCCCTGGCTGGCCAAGAGCTGGGAGATCAGTGACGACGCGCTGACCTACACCTTTCACTTGCGCGACAACGTGACGTTCAGCAACGGCGAGCGCTTGGACGCAAACGCGGTAAAAACCGCGTTCGACAGCGACAAGGCACTGGCCACCCAGCTGCCGTCGACCTTCGGCGCCACCTACCTGGCAGGTTATGACCACGCCGAAGTGGTCGACGACTTCACCGTCAAGCTGGTACTGGCCAAACCCAACGCGGGCTTTTTACAAGCCACTTCTACCACCAACTTGGCAATCCTTGCGCCCGCTTCCTATGCACTCACAGTCAAGGAACGCTCTCTGGGCAGGATCATCGGTACCGGGCCGTTTGTGCTGGCCAGCTATACCCCGGAAGTCGGCGCGCGCCTGACAAAACGCAAGGGTTACGCGTGGCCCTCGGCGAATATGAAGAACCCGGGTGAGGCACACATGGACGCCGTCGACATCAGCTACATCCCCGAAGAGAGCGTGCGCAACGGCCTGTTTTTGCAGGGCAAGGCCGACATCCTGTGGCCACGCAACCCGTTTTCGGAGGTCGACCTCAAGCTGTTCCAGTCCAAGGGCGCGACCATCCAGAGCCGCTCGCTGCCGGGCCCGGCGCTGAACCTGTACCCCAACACCCGTGGCGAGCGCATCCTCGCCGATCAACAAGTGCGCCTGGCCGTGCAGAAGTCCATCGACCGCAAGAGCTACGCCAGCACCGTATATAACGCCGAGTTCCCAGTGGTGGATGGCATTTTCGACGTAACCACGCCTTACTTCAAAAGCCAGGGCAGCAAGCTCGGCTACGACCCGGCAGCTGCCGAAAAACTGTTGGATCAAGCCGGCTGGGCCAAGGGCGCGGACGGTTACCGCAGCAAAAACGGCAAGCGTCTGAGCCTGGGCTACAACATCAGCCCGGCCGAAACTGCGGGTGACGTGCTGATCCAGGACCAACTGCGCAAGGTCGGCATCGAACTGAAGCTGCGCGTGGTGACCCGTGCCGAATGGGTGGCCAACAACGCCGCCGGCAACTACGACCTGACGATCAACTACATGACTCGCGCTGACCCGATCATCCTGCAAACCATCCTCGACCCGCGCAGCGCCAACAGTTCCACCGTGGCCACTAACACCTACGAACCGGCCACCCTGGAAAAAGCCAAGGGCTTGTTCGATGCCGGCATTACGGCCACCCAAGGCGCACAGCGTGCCGCCGCCTATGGCGGCCTGCAGGACCTTCTGATCGACGAAAGCTCGGCGTTCCCGGTGTACGAGCGCGTGTGGCAGGCGGCAACGTCGCCGAAGGTGAAGAACTTTCGCTGGACTGCCGAGGGCTTCGCGCTGCTGGGTGATATCGAGATCGGCACACCATGAGCCGCTACCTGATCGGACGCGTCGGCCAGGCTCTGCTGGTGCTGTGGGGGGCCTATAGCATCACCTACTTGATCCTTTATCTGCTGCCGGGCGACACGCTGTCGATCATGCTCAGTGCCTCGGGCATGGAGGCCGATTCACTGTCGGTGGCCGACCTGGCCAAGGCGCGGGCCTATTATGGCCTGGACAAGGGCCTGTTCGAGCAATATGTCGATCTGCTGCTGGGCGCCTTGCGCGGCGACTTCGGCCAGTCCCTGTCGCTGAACCGCCCGGTATCCGAGTTACTCGCCGAGCGCCTGCCGCAAACCCTGTCCCTGGCCGGCCTGGCGATTGTGTTGTCGCTGGTCGGCGGCATCGGCCTGGCCTACCTGACCGCCTACATTCGCTGGCAACCGCTGAAAAAAGCCTTGGCGCGCCTGCCTTCCCTGGGGTTTTCGGTACCGGTGTTCTGGATGGGCCTGTTGCTGATCCAGGTGTTTGCCTTCGGCCTCGGCTGGTTCCCCGCCACCGGCAGCCGGGGCTTTGAAAGCCTGGTGCTGCCGGCGATCACCCTGGCGATTCCAAGTGCGGCGGTGTATGCCCAAGTGCTGCAGCGCAGCTTCCAGGGAGTGTGGCAGGAGTCGTATATCGTCACCGCCTACGCCAAGGGCCTGAGCCGTGGCCAGGTGCAGGCGCGCCATGGGTTTCGCAACGCGGCGCTGCCGATTCTCACCCTGATCGGCCTGCAGGTGGGCAACACGGTGTCCGGTGCAGTGCTGGTGGAAACCATCTTCGCCCGCTCCGGCATCGGCCGCCTGGCCCAGGAGGCCGTGCTGCGCCAGGACATCCCGGTGGTGCTGGCGATTGTCGCGGTGTCGGCGGCAGCCTTTGTGCTGGTCAACCTGCTGGTGGACTTGCTGTACCCGTGGCTCGACCCGCGCATTTCCCACACGCCAAAGGTGTCCTAGACCATGACGATCCTTGAGCAAAACCTCGGCCTTACACCCCCACTCTGGCAACGCCGCACACGCCGACAACGTGCCACGGCGGCGGTCATGCCCTTGCTGCGGCGACCGGGCTTCAGCCTGGCGGTGTTGATTGTGTTGTTTTCATTGCTGGCCGCCGTGGCGCCGCAGTGGTTGACCAGCTTCGACCCTTATGCCACCGCACCTGGGGTCAAGCTCACGGCGCCGAACCTGACCCACTGGTTCGGCACCGACGAGCTGGGCCGCGACCTGTACACCCGGATGGTCTACGGCTCCAGCCTGTCGGTGCTGGCGGCCTTTCTGGCGGTGGGGATCGCGTTGTTGGGTGGGCTCGGGCTGGGCATTCTGTCCGGCTTTGCCGGTGGGCGTATCGACGCGGTAATCATGCGGTTTGTCGACGTGTTGCTCGCCTTGCCCGGCTTGCTGCTGGCTCTGGCGATTGTCACCGCCATCGGCTTCGGCACGGTGCCGGTGGCTATTGCCGTGGGCGTCGGAATTATCCCCGGGTTCGCCCGCACCACCCGCGCCGAAGTGCTGCGCGTCAAGACCCTGCCGTACGTGGAAGCCGCACGCCTGGGCGGCGCCAGCTGGGGCCGCACCTTGCTGCGGCACATCCTGCCCAACGCATGGGGCCCGGTGGCGGTACTGGCGACCCTGGATTTCGGTGCAGCCATCCTCGCCACCGCCGGCTTGAGTTTTCTCGGTTTTGGCGCCGCGCCTCCGGCCGCCGAATGGGGCACGTTGATCGCTAACGGTCGGCACTTTCTGATCACCGCCCCCTGGGTGTCGTTGCTGCCTGGCCTGTTCCTGGTCGCGGTGGTGTTCAGCCTCAACCACATTGCCCGCACGGTCGAGGAGGTTCAGCGATGAATGCTTTAGTTGAAGTTCGCCAGCTGAGTGTCAGCTACCGGCACGGCAACCTGGCGGTAAACCAGCTGTCACTGACCATCGTCCAAGGCGAGACGCTGGCGATTGTCGGCGAGTCAGGCTCGGGTAAATCCACCCTGGCCAACGCGATTCTCGGCCTGTTGCCGGGCAGCGCAACCATCAGCGCCGGCGAGCTGTGGGTGGACGGCAACAACCTCACCCACGCCAGCGAACGCCAGAGACGCGGCCTGCGCGGGCGCACCATCGGCCTGGTGCCCCAGGACCCGATGGTCAGCCTCAACCCGACCCTGCGCATTGGCCAGCAGATTGCCGAGGCGCTGATCCTGGCCAAGGGCAAGCGCTACCCCGGCGTCGATGCGGATATCGTCGAGCTACTGCAACAGGTCGGTATCGCCAAGCCGGTACTGCGCGCGCGACAGTACCCGCATGAACTCTCCGGGGGCATGCGCCAGCGTGTGCTGATCGCCATCGCCCTGGCCGGCAACCCACGCTTGATCATCGCCGACGAACCGACCAGTGCCCTCGACGTCACCGTGCAGCGCAAGATCCTCGACCACCTGAAACGGCTGGTCAGTGAGCGCGGAATTTCGTTGCTGATCATCACCCATGACCTTGGCGTGGCGCTGGATCGCGCCGACCGCGTCCTGGTGATGCAACACGGACAAGTGGTGGAGCAAGGGGCACCACGGCAGATTCTCGGCGCGCCGCAGCATGACTACACCCGCGCGTTGATCGCCGCCGCGCCAGCGTTCGCCACGCGCCGCCAGCCGCTGGCCCGGCCGGCCCCGACGCAGCCGCCGATCCTGCAGCTGCAAAACGTTGGCAAGACGTTCGCGCTGCCCAAGGTCAAGGGCGAAGACGCGACCTTTGTCGCGCTGGAGGACCTGAGTCTGCAGGTCTACCCCGGGCAGACCCTGGCGATTGTCGGCGAGTCTGGCTCAGGCAAAAGCACCGCGCTGCGCATCGCCCTCGGCCTGGAAAAACCCAGCCGCGGGCGGGTGTGGTTCGAGCAACGGGACGTCACCGACCTCAGCTGGCGCGACTTCCGCCCGCTGCGCCAGCGCCTGCAACTGGTGCAACAAAACCCGTTTGCGGCGCTGGACCCACGCTTCACAGTGTTCGACAGCATCGTCGAACCGCTGGTGTCGTTCGGCTTGCTCAAAGGCCCTGCCCTGGAACAGGCCGCGCGCGAGCTGATCAGTCGCGTGCATTTGCCGGTGAGTTTCCTCGATCGCCTGCCGCGCGAGCTTTCCGGCGGCCAGTGCCAACGGGTCGCCATCGCCCGAGCCCTGGCGCTGAAACCGGATCTATTGCTACTGGATGAACCGGTCAGTGCCCTCGACGTGTCCGTGCAGGCGCACATCCTTGAACTGCTGCAAGAGCTGCAACGGGACATGGGCATCGCCTACGTGCTGGTGTCCCACGACTTGTCGGTGGTCGCCAACTTCGCCCATGAGGTGCTGGTGTTGCGCAATGGCCGGGTGGTCGAACAGGGTTCGGTGGAACGCATCTTCAACCGCCCGACCAGCGACTACACCCGTGAGCTGATTGGCGCCATCCCTGGCCAGCACGCTATCGCGAGCGCCGCCTGAGCGGCGCTTTACTTGGCAGTGCAGTCACGCGCCGTGATGCCCTTCTCCTGGGCATACGCGGCCTGACGTGAAGCAATAGGACAGCTGGCGAGGATTCTTCGCAGCACAGAACCGATACGAACGCCTGTGACACTGCGCGCTCAAGCCTGCGTGTTACACCTCCTGCCGGACCTGATCCGCTTCAGATTCCAGCGCAACCACTGTCGCACCATGGTTGGTAATGCCAAAAGGAATGTGCACAGATGGCGCAACTGCGCTAGTCGATTGCAGGTGCCCAGATTGATCATCAAAGAAGATGTGCGGTTTCAACACACCTAGAATCCTGCCTTTCTCGATGCCACCCAGGAAGAATGCGTCGTTAGCCATGACCCCCCAACTTTTGAGTGTATTCATCGCACGCTCATGAGACGGCGCATTGCGGGCTGTGACGATTGAGACACGTATGCGGTTTTCGTAGTCAGGATTGAGCTTTTTATGTTGCTCCTCGACCGACTGGATTTTGGATATCCGCACCATGAACTCCTTCAGCGGCCCCGGGTTATGGGGCTGCATAACGTTCTTCACTTCATGCGCATGGAACTCAGACAATCCAGAGGCCTGCATGATTGTTTCGGACTCATCACCGGCAAGGACGCCGTCAAAGTCGAACGCGATGCGTAAGGTTTTATCCGTTTCGTCGTCTTCGAATTTTGAATCGAGCACCTGGCCAGCCGGGTACCCGGCCTTGATAGCCGCTTCCACGTCTTTTTTGTCACCCGACAAAAATAAAGCGATATTCAGAGCAGGTATGTATTCATAAGGGGATTTCCCCTGCATGAAAATCGCCCGTGTCATCCCAAGGCCGTAGTGCTCGATAGTCTTCAGCACGCGCAGCCCAGTATCAGGATCGTTGCGCGAAAGCAGTATGACCTCAACGAGCGGATCCGTAGGATCGACGCTCAGGTCATTCACTGACAGCAAGCGCTTGATGAAGGGGAACGCTATGCCCTTAGGAAGCGGGACGTGAAGATTTTTTTGCTGAAACTTGCGGTATTCCTCCTCCCCCTGACGCTGAAACACTGCGTCCGATGCCAGCAAATCAAACACAGCGCTGGAAGCGACGCCGATCACCAGGCGATTCTCTAACTCGTAGGGCATTGAAACCTCTCTGGATGCCTCTAAACGCAAATATGGATAGGCATTGAACATGCCGATCGATTTCAGGGCGGATCGAGAAGCACACATCGCGCGCCCCCTCCCACGCACAGTCAGGCATATCAATCTTCAAATCAATCTGCAGGTTGCTTTATAAGCACTAGAAAGCCAACCGTAATATCAAATGATTGCGGTGGCACGCCCAAGGCTTCAGCCACAATCAATGTTGAAATGACTGTTGATATTAGCAATACCAAAAGGTGCGGCAGGATAATAGGGGTTTTACCAAACGGCTTATCTCACACAGAGATAAACCAGCGATAGACGCGTAAATGAGATGTTGGGTTCATTGTTGGTCTGAGATCCTCAAAGCGCAGGATACCCAGCTCCACGCTTGAATCCAAACCCGCGCAGGCCTACCCTGCACGCGGCGAACAATCACCCAACACGTCAAGGAAGACTTCAAATGTGGGATGGCAGCGTTACATTTGGCGACTCATGGGCCGGTTACATTGGCCGTGCGGATCAAAACACTGCTCACTCCCATGTCGCCATCCAACTGTGCATCGGCGTAGGCCAACCCGCCACTCTGGAGCTGCCGGGAAAGGTGATCCGTGCGGCAGGCGTGATCATTGGTCCCAACGTCGAACACCGTGCCGTGGCCGAGAGTCATCCGGTAGCATTTTTGTATGTCAGCCCGGACACGGTGTTGGGCCGTGCGCTCAATGCGCTGCTGCAAAACGATGGCATCGCCTTGGCCAGTGATGAGCTGCTGGAGTGTTTTCGTCGTAGTACCTCCTTGTCACACTTTGTCGACGCCCTCTCGCGGCTACTGGCAATTACCCCGCCGATCGACCATAGGCTCCACAAAGCCTTGAATATTCTGCGCCTGGACCGCGACGGCCCTGGTTGCGTCAGTCGCGCAGCCCAAGCGGTGGGGTTGTCCAGCCCGCGCTTGCGCTGCGTCGCCACCCACCAGATGGGTGTTTCCCTCTCCCAATGGATCATCTGGAACAAATTGGAACGCGCCTCCAAATCCCTCGCCGGTGGGTCGACGTTGTCGGACGCCGCTGCCGACGGCGGTTTCTCCGACCAGGCGCACCTGGCCCGCATGATGCGCCGCATGATTGGCATGACGCCGCGCACCGCCGCCGAGGTTTTGCGCAAGACAAGCGTTTCGTTCAAGACTCGCTGATATCAAAACGCCAATATCGATCGCATCTTATTCGCGACAACGTTAAGCGCTGATCACCTGCTCCCAGAGCACCTCAGCGCCACCGAAAGTGAATAGAAGAGTGTTCGCCCGGGGCACCTGTGCCTGCGATTCGGCGAAACGCACCATGAATTCTTTCGATGAATCCGCAGGATGCGCCCTACATGTCAGCACAGCAAAAATTAACCGTCCTTCTCACTGGAGGCTCAGGGGTGCTCGGTGAGTCACTGATCGACTGCCTGGCAGAGGACTTTCACCTGGTCTGCCTGGCGCGCAAAAGCCGTATCCGCCATCCCCGCGTAGAAGTACTCAAGGGTGATATTTGCAGCGCTGACCTAGGCTTGGCCAGCGACGTTTATGCTGAGTTGCTTGAGCGTGTCGACTGGGTGATCCACGCCGCGGCGGTGACGCGCCTGGACGGTGATATCGACCAGATTTTTTCGGTGAACTACCTCGGCACCGAAAACGTCGTGGCCTTTGTGCAGCAAGCCAAGGTGCCGCTGTATCACATCAGCACCGCCTTTACTCACCCCTGCGACTATTACGAAGGCGTGCAAGCAGAAACCCCTTACGAAGTCGCCAAGCGCCAGGCCGAAACCCTGGTGCGCTCGGCCGGCATCGACGTGTCGATCTTTCGTCCGTCCATCATCATCGGCGACGCCAGCACCGGGCATATGCCCAACTTCCAGGGTTTCCATATGACCATGGGGCTGATGATGTCTGGCGTGCTGCCCATCGTGCCCTGCCCGCCTGCTGGCTATGTCGACCTGATCGCCCGTGACGTCGCGGCGCGAGCGATTGCCAACGCCCTGCACCAGCGTTTGATCGGCGACGACTATTTTCTCACCAGCGGCCCGCAGGCCCTGGATCTGACGGGCCTGCTGGACCTGATGTGCCAGTCCATGGACACCCAGAGACAACCCTTCACACGGCCACGCTGCATGGCGCCGGACATTTACGAACGGTTGATCCGCCCGGTATTTCTACCGGCGCTAAGCGGCAATATCCAGGCCGCCCTGACCCGTGCCACCCAGTTGTGCCGCTATGCCTGCCTGCGCACGCCGCTGCCCACCTCTTTGCCGCAGTTACTCGGCGAGCCGGCGTTCAGCCAGCGCGATGTTGGCCGCGAGTTGCTGCTGTCGCTCAACCACCTGGCGCCCAAGCTCGGAGCTCTGACGCGCATGCTCAAGCAGCCGGTGACAACGTCCACAGAAGCGAGCGTGGCATGAACCCGACTGTCATCGAACCCACCCTCGACGCGGCACAGGTCGACCAATATTTGCGTCAACACGTCAACTCGGGCTATGCACGCCTTGCCTCGCTGATGAACCTGCCGATCGAGCAGTCCAGCCGTGGCGTCTACATCTACGACGAGCAAGGCCGCCAATACCTGGATGCAGGCGGCTACGGGGTGTTTTTCCTCGGGCACGGCCACCCGGTCGTCCTGGAAGCGGTTACTCGGCAACTGCAGCAAAACGCGTTGGCCAGCAAGTTGTTGCTCAACCCACAACAGGCCTTTGCTGCCCACGCTCTGGCGGCACTGTGCCCTGGTGACCTGGACTATGTGTTCTTTTGCAACTCGGGCGCCGAGGCCACCGAAGCCGGCTTGAAACTCGCCCGCCTCAACGGTTGCCGCCGCACGCTGTCGACCTTGGGAGGCTTCCACGGCAAAACCCTCGGCGCCCTTGCCGTCACCGGCCGCGAGAGCTACCGGGAACCTTTCAGCGGGTTGCTCAGCAACAGCGAGTTCGTGCCGTTTGGCGACAGCATCGCGCTGGAGCAGCAACTGCGCGTATCGCCGGACAAGGCCTGTGTGATCCTCGAACCGATCCAGGCCGAAGCGGGGGTGATCCTGCCGCCATCCGGCTACCTCAGGCGCGTGCGCGAACTGTGCGATCAATATGGCGCCGTGCTGATTATCGACGAGATCCAGTCTGGCCTGGGCCGCACCGGCTATTGGTGGGGCTGTGACCAGGAACAGGTGGTGCCCGACATCATGCTGGTGGGTAAAAGCTTGTCCGGCGGCTGCGTGCCGGTGAGCGCCATGGTCGCTCGCGCCGAGATCTACGCGCCGTTCAATCGCAACCCGACGGTCCATACCTCGACCTTCGGCGCCAACCCGCTGGCCATGGCGGCCGTGCAGGCCACGTTGCAAGTGATGGTGCAAGAAGACCTGGTTACGCGTGCCCGCCTGCTGGGCCAGGACCTGCACGCCCGCTTCAGCGCACTGTTGCAGCAACAGGGCTTGGCCGAACGCGTGCAACTGCGCAGTGCGGGTTTGCTGCTGGGCTTTGAGTTCGCCGAGGCCTCGATCGCCGCCAACATGGTCATGGCCCTGATCGAGCAACGCATCATTGTGTGCCACTCGCTCAATGACCACCGGGTGCTAAGGCTCACGCCGTCGCCACTGCTGACCGCCCAGGATTGCAACTGGCTGATCGAAGGCTTCGCCCAGGCGCTGACCACTTCGATGCCATCCCTTTAAATGGAGTTTTCCCCATGCAAGAAGTCAACGTGCAGGCCCATATCCCCCATGCCTGCGCTGATGAAGTGTTTGCGGTAATCAGCGATTTCAGCAACTACGTCGAACTCTGCGAATCGGTGCGCAATATCAGCATCAACAAGGTCAGCGACCAGGTGTCGTTCACGTCCTGGGAGGTCAACTTCCACAGCGGCATTCTCAAGTGGCAGGAGCGTGACACCTTCAATGCCGACACCCGAGAAATACATTTCGAGCAGATGGCAGGCGACGTCGATCACTTCTCCGGCACCTGGCACGTCTTGCCGGACGGCAAGGACGCGATCATCACCTTTAAATCGCGCTTCGATCTGGGCCTGCCAATGCTCGCGGACATGCTCGACCCTGTGGCCAAACAAGCTATCCGGGACAACATTCACTCGATCATCACCGGCCTGTTTCCGGCGAGCTACTTGAAGGCCTGAACCATGTCACTTTCGTTACTCAATCGCTCACGCGATCTGCTTCAACGCTACGCCCCTGAGTTTGACGAGCGCCTGGCAGCCATCCCATCCGCCCAGCGTGAAGCGCCACAGAGCGAGGTCATTGCCCTGTTCAAGCAACATGGCCCAGTGGGTTTGCTGGTCAACCGTGACGCCGGCGGGCTGGGCGCGAACATCCTCGACGCGGTGCATGTGCAGATCGCCCTGGGTGCCCGCTCGCCCTCGCTTGCTGTGGCCAGCACCATGCACCAGTTTTCCGTGGCGAGCCTATTGGCACTCACGAAAAACGGCGGCGGTGCCGAAGGCCTGTTGCTGGCCGCCGTCGCGCAAAACCGCTTGCTGCTGTCTTCGGGGTTTGCCGAGGGCACCTCCGGAGCGGGCATTCTCGACTCGGCCATGCAGGCGGTGCACACCCCAGAGGGGGTGTTACTCAGCGGCAGCAAGAAGCCGTGCTGCCTGGGACAGTCGATGGACTTGCTCACCGCCAGCTATATCCGCCAAACCCCTGGCGGCGAAGAGCTGATGGTCGCATTAATTCCGGCCACTGCACCGGGCATCAGCCGCAACCCCTTCTGGCAGAACAACGCCCTGGCTGGCGCAGAAAGCATCGAAGTGCGCCTTAACGAAGTGCTGGTGCCCGAGCGCATGGTGTTTTCCGCCGGTTACACGCATCAGTTGGGCGATGTGCAAACCGTGGGTTTCATCTGGTTCGAACTGTTGATTTGCGCATCCTATGTAGGCGCCTGCGCCGGTCTGATCGAGTCGGTCACAGACGCCGCTCGCTGGACCGCGCACCACCGCGTGGACCTGGCAGCCGACCTGCAACTGGCGATCAGCGCGCTGGAAGGCGCGGCCCTGGATATCGAGCGCAACCCGCAAGACTTGCCAAACGTGCTGGCCCGTCTGCTGCTGGTGCGTTATGGCATCGAGCAACGCCTTGCCCAGCTCTCCGACCAGGCCCACGCCATGTTGGGCGGGATGGCGTTCATCACCAGCAACCTGAGTTCCAACGGGCTAATGGCCTGCCGCGGCTTGCAATTTCATCCACCGGCCAGGATCTCGATGGCGACCAACCTTGACACCTACCTGTCCGCATCAACCTTCAGCATGACCGGAGCGCACTCATGAACCTGCACGGTAAAACCATTGTTATCACCGGCACCGCGCGCGGCCTGGGTTTCGCCGCGGCCTGCAAGCTCAAGCGTCTGGGCGCCACCGTGATTGGCCTCGATATCCTCGCACCGCAAGACAGCGGCCTGCTGGACGCGTTTTATCAGGTCGATCTGTGTGACCGCCACGCCGTGGCCAACGTGATCAGCGCTATCAGCACCGACTTCGGCGACATCGACATTCTGGTCAATAACGCCGGCACCCTGACACTGGAACGCGGCGAAACCGGCGTCACCGATCAGGTGACCCGCGCGGTGGACGTCAACCTGTTCGCGCCTTGGCAACTGACTTCGGGGTTCCTGCCGGGGTTGCTGCGAAAGCGCGGCAAAGTGGTCAACGTGTCCTCGCTGTTCGCGCTGGTGAATGCGCCCTACGTCGCCGCCTATGCCGCGAGCAAACGCGCACTGAGCGCTTATTCGGATGTGCTGCGCATGCAGTATCGCGGGGAACTTGAGGTGGTCACGGTGTACCCGGGGTTTATCGACACGGCGATCCACTTGCCCGCGCAACGTGTAGGCCTGTCGGTCAAACGCCTGGTGACCTTCAAGTGGGGGGACAAGACCCTGCTGTCCGTGGAAGAAAAACTGGATGGCGCCGCGAACGGCCTGGTGCGCGCCTGCCAGAAAAATGGCCTGCGCAACCGGGGGCTGACGTTCATGGGCACGCTGGCCATGTACACCGCCCGCATCGTACCGAGCGTGGTCGATGGCTTTATCGCCATGCGCCTGCGCACGCTCACGCGTGGCGGCCACCTGGTGCTCAACCCTGAACTGATCGAGTAAGCCGTCGCCCATGGCCAGCCATCTGCACCCCAAGCCCCAGGTCCGCCTCGACCGTGCCTTGTTCAAGGCCCGGTCGGGGGAGTCCTTGCTGATCATTACCTACGCCTTGAGCCTGTACCTGCTGCCGCTCGCGTTGTTTGTGTGGGTGGCGACCACAGCCCTTACCCTGTGGACGCTGGTGTGTGCGCCATTGGTGGTATTGGCGGGATACGGGTTGTTTCTACAAGCGATCCTTGGGCATGAAGGTTTCCACTTCAACCTGAGCGCGAACCCTATGCGCAGTTGCTACCTGGGCATTGTCACCAGTTCGCTGCTGCCGGGGTTCTGTGTGACAGGTTACTTCGTCGACCATTGGCAACATCACCGTTACAGCAACAGCGCGAAAGACCCGGACTACCGGCTCTTTTCGCGCTACCACACGCTGGCAAGCCGCATCACCCTGTCGCGCTTGATCGCCACCCTGCGTTATCTGCAGACCACCTGGCGCCTGGCGTTCGGGCCATTGGGTAATCCTTCGGCGCTGCCATTGAGTTCGGAGCAGGTGCAACGGCTGGCCCGCTGCAATATCGCCTGCCAGGTTGTATGGCTCAGCCTTTATGGGCTGGCTATCTGGCTGGTCGACGGACTGTTGCTGGGGTTTTCCTTGAGCCTGGCGGTGGCGTTCCTGCTGTCGGCGGTCAACGCCTATCAGGAGCATGCTTTCGACGCAGGCCATCACTTGCCGCCAGCGCGTTCACGCACTTCGCGCCTCAACACCTGGTTGCACGCGGGCTCGAACTTTCACCTGGAACATCATTTTTACCCCGCGGTGCCTTGCTGGCGACTGCCCAAGGTACACCGGCAACTGCAGGACGCGGGATGGTACGAAAGCCGGCAATACCTGCTGGAAAAGCACTTCGTGCGGTCTTTCCGGTACGCCAGCGGTCGCCATCCCTACCGTACAAACACGGTAAACGACACACCCCTTTAATTTCCGATGGATTTTGGGCCTGACCCTTCAGGCCGCAGGAGCACGCATGTCTTTTGATATCGATAGCCACATTGAAACCGAGCGCGAGCAGCTGTTCAGCCACCCGCTGTTCGCCAATATTCGCAGCGTAGAAGACGTGTGCATCCTGATGGAGTTTCACGTGTTCGCCGTCTGGGACTTCATGACATTGCTCAAGCGTATCCAGCGCGACCTCACCTGCGTGGAGTTGCCCTGGGTACCGCCGGTACACATCACCGCCGCCCGCCTGATCAACGAAATCGTGGTGGGTGAAGAGACCGACGAGCACCCCGATGGCGGCTTTATCAGCCACCTGGACCTGTACCTCGCCGCCATGGATGAAATTGGCGCCGACAGCAGCGTATTCCGGCGCTTCCTGGCCGCTATCCAGGCCAAGGTGCCTCTGGCAAAGGCGCTCAACAACCCCGAGATTCCAACGGCCGCCAAAGTGTTCATGTGCCAGACCCTCGATATTGCGCAACACGGCAGCACCGAAGCGGTCCTGGCGTACTTCTTCTTCGGACGTGAAGACATCATCCCCGACATGTTTGGTCGCCTGCTGTCGCAATGGTCGGTCAGTGAAACCGATGTACCGATGCTCACGTATTACTTGAAGCGCCACATCGAGATGGATGGTGACGACCACGGCCCGGCGGCCAAGCGCATCATCGCCGAAATCGTCACCAGCCCCGCGCAACACCTGCACATGGTCGAGAGTGCCAAAACCGCAATCAACTCACGCATTGACCTGTGGAATGGCGTGCATCAGTTCCTGCTGGACAAGGCCCAGCCCACAGTGGGCCGCCCTGTGCGGGAGGTCCACAGCGTTTCTGAGCCTGCTTGACCCCAACGCGCATCGACAGGGAGTACCACATGACCAAAGGCAAGTTGATAAAACTGACGCTGTGCGGCGTCGTGGTCGGCGGGTTGCTGATATTAGGCTGGCAGCGCTGGCAGTATTCCAGCACGTATGTGAGCACCGACAACGCCGAACTTGACGGGGTGATCATCCCGGTACGGGCCAAGCTCTCGGGCGTGGTGATCAGTGTGCCGGTGGTGGACAACGTCAGGGTACAGAGCGGCGACCTGCTGTTTCAGATCCGCGACAGTGAATACCGCTACCAGTTGCAGCAGCGCGAAGCACAGTGGCAAGCGCTGCTCGCCGCCGCCGGGCGCGCAGGCGTTCCGGGGGCGCTGGACAGCCAGGTGCTCGGCGCGGTGGCCATGCGCGAGGCCGCAAAAGCGGCCCTGGCTCAATCGAGTGCCAACCTTGAGCAGGCGCGCAACGACTACCAGCGTGCCCGTCGCCTCGGCGCCCAAGGCGTGCTGAGCACCCAGGACCTGGAAGTGGCCAAGGCGCGTTTCGACGCCCTCAGCCATGCCCAGCAGGTAGCACGCAGCAACGCCCAGGCCGCCGCCCAAAGTACCTTGGCCAACAAGGCCGAACTCAAGGTGCAGGACTATCGGATCGCGGCCGCGCAAGCTGAGCTGGAACAATCCAGGATCCAGCTCAACGACACCCGCCAGACCGCACCAATGCGCAGCATTGTCTCGAAAAAAGAGGTGGAGCCTGGCCAGTTTGTGGTCGCAGGCCAAAAGCTCATGAGCCTGATCGCCACCGACGCACTGTGGATTACCGCCAACTTCAAGGAGACCCAGGTGGGCCGCGTGCGCGTGGGCCAGAGTGCCCGCGTCACCGTGGACGCCTTCCCCGGGCATGCCTTCGACGGCGTCGTCGAAAGCCTGGCACCGGCCACCGGAGCCAAGTTCTCGTTGCTGCCCCAGGAGAATGCCACGGGCAACTTTACCAAGGTGGTACAGCGCGTGCAGGTGCGCATCGCGCTCAACGATGTGCCGGATGACTACAAGCCGCTGTTGAGCCCGGGCATGAGCGCGTTTGTCGAAGTGGCCGCACCTGACGACGCCGGCCAGACGCTATGAAGTCGCCCTACCTGATTGCGCTGACCGTCACATTGGTCTCGATGATGGAGTTGCTCGATGTCACCATCGTCAACGTCGCGATTCCCAGCCTGATGGGCACCTACGGGGCGTCGGTGGATGAAATCTCCTGGGTCTCCACCGGTTATGTGGTGGCCAACGTGGTGATTCTGCCGGTCAGTGGCTGGCTGTCGGCGTGGTTCGGCCGGCGGACTTATTACCTGGTCTCTACGGCGCTGTTCGTGCTGGCATCGTTGGGCTGCGCGATGTCTGCCGAACTCTGGCAACTGGTCGCGTTCCGGGTGCTGCAAGGCCTGGCGGGCGGCGGGTTGCTGGGGATTTCCCAGGCGATCATCTACGACGTGTTCCCCAAGGAAAAAGTCAGCAGCGGCATGGCGCTGTATGGCGTGGGCGTGATGATGGGACCCACCTTGGGTCCGACGGTCGGCGGCTACCTGATCGACACCTTGTCGTGGCATTGGATCTTTTTGATCAACTTGCCGATCGGTGCCGTGGCCTTGTTGCTGTGCTGGCTGTGCATCAACGACTCGCCCAACGAACAAAAACCTTCCAGCGTCGACTACAGCGGCTTCTGTTTGCTGGCCCTGGGCGTGGGCAGCCTGCAGATTCTGCTGGAGCGCGGCGAGCACTGGGACTGGATGGCGTCCAACTGGACCGTGGCCTGCCTGTTGCTCAGCAGCTTCAGCCTGGTGGGCTTCTTCTGGTGGGAGCGGCGTGTGGCCAACCCGATCGTCAACGTCGCGCTGTTCCAGAACCGCGAGTTCCTGATGGGGTGCATCTGTGCGTTTTGCGTGGGGTTCGGGCTGTACAGCACGTTGTTCATGGTGCCGCTGTTCTTGCAGACCTTACTGGCGCAGAGCGCTTACCAGAGCGGTTTGGTGATTTTCCCCGGGGCGGTGGCCAGCGCCATCAGCACCTTGGTGATCGGCAAGCTGTCCCAGGAAAACAAGATCGATGAACGTGTGTTCGTCACCCTGGGCATTGTCATGTACTGCTATGCGATGTTTCTGCACACCCAGTTCACCCTCGACAGCAACCCCGACTCGCTGTACTGGCCCTTGGTTATCCGCGGCCTGGGCCTGGGCATGATCTTCGTGCCACTGACCAACCTGGCGATGCGTCGCCTGCCGCTGACATTGATCTCCGGCGCCTCCGGCGTCCTCAACCTGATGCGCCAGTTGGGCGGCAGCGTTGGCATCGCCATCGCTGCCACCCTGCTCACACGCTTCTCGTGGGAACGCTATCGCCTGCTTTCCGAACATGTCACCGAGTCGAGCCTGGTGGCCAGCGGCTGGGGAGGCGTGGAAACCGACCCGTTGTTTCTTTCCCTGGGCCTGGCCAGCCATCAACAAGCCCTGGCGCTGATGCCTTACCTGCAAGCGCGCGAACAAGGGCAAATGCTGGCGTTCAGCATGCTGTTCGGCACCTTGGGAGCGGTGATGGCCATCGGCATTCCCATGGTGCTGATGATGCGCAGAAGCCACATCAGTCGATAAACTTTTCAGTGGAGCACACCCCTTGCGTATTCCAGGCCTGCATCTTAAAACCGCCCCCCTGCTCATGCCTCTGTATTGGCTGGCACTCGCCTGCTCGCCCACCCAGGTATCGGCAGATGACTTGTACCACCTGTACCAGAAGGCGCTGACCCACGACATGCAGTTCGCCGCCGCACAGGCCCAGCAATTGGCCACGGCGGAAAAGGAACCGCAAAGCCGTGCCAACCTGCTGCCGGACCTGTCTGTCACCGGCGGCGCGGCCTGGGTCGATGCCGAGGACTCTTCCGACTATCACCGCAATCGCAATAACACCAACGCCTACGCCGTGGTCCTCACACAGCCGCTGCTGCGTTGGCAGAATGTGATCGCCCACGACCAAAGCAAACTGTTGATCAGCGCCAGTGAACTGCACACCGAACAGGCGCGCCAGGCGCTGATGCTGCGCGTCGCCCGTGCTTATTTCGACGTACTGCTCAATCAGGAGCTGTTGAACACCCGCACACAACAGCTACAAACCCTGCGCGAGAGCCAAGCGCGCAGCCAGCGACTGCTGGCCGACGGCGCCACCACCGCTAACGCGCTCGCCCAAGTGCAGGCCAAGTACGACCAGGCATTCGCCGAGCAGATTGCTGCCCGTGGCGCACTGGACATTGCCAACGAAACACTCACTCAATTGACTGCCGCACAGGCCGGCCCGTGGTCCGGTAAAGAGCCGCAGTTCAGTGCCCCGGTGCCCGCTGCCATCGATGATTGGGCCACGACCGCGCAACAGGGTAACCTCGCCGTACAGGCGGCGCAGATTTCCCAGCGCCTGGCGGAAATGGATATCGACAAGGAACGGGCCGGGCATTTGCCGACTCTGGATCTGATCGCGGCTCATGGCCGCTTCGCCTCTGTGGGCGGGGATGTCTACGATGTGACGTTGCCGGAAAATCGCTATAACCAAACCGTGGTCGGGGTCAAACTGAGCGTTCCACTGTACAGCGGTGGCCGTACCAGCAGCCGCGTGCGCGAAGCCCATGCACTGCAAGGCAAGGCGGCGGACGAAGTCGAAGATGCACGCCGCAACGCCGGGCTGAAGGCGCGTCAGGCCTACCTGCAAGTCACCAACGGCATGAGCCAATACCAGGCACTCAAGCAGGCCTTGAATTCCAGCCAGATCAACCTTACCGCCGTGACCCACGGTTTCGAAGCCGGCTCGCGTATCAACACCGATGTACTGGATGCCCAACAGAAAGTCACCGATACCCAGCAACGCCTGGCCCAACAGCGCTATGCGATCCTGATGGCGCAGTTGCACCTGCTGGCCTCCACCGGCAACCTGAGCGACGCGCGCCTGCGTGATGTCAGCCGTACGCTGAACTGACGCGCGCATGAAAGCGCTGACATTCGCTCAACGTCGGGGCTAAGTTGGATTAAGCTTGGGCATCTCAAAAATGGAACACTGCCCATGTTCGACCTCAACGAACTCTTCCTCTACGCCAAGGTGGTCGAGCACGGCGGTTTTGCGGCGGCGGGTCGCGCGCTGAACCTGCCCAAATCGACCTTGAGTCGCAGGGTCAGCCAGCTTGAAGCCAGGCTGGGGGCACGGCTGATACAGCGCTCGACGCGCCAGTTCCAGGTCACCGATATCGGCTTGGCTTACTACCGCCATTGCGTGGCGATGATTGCCGAAGCCGAATCGGCAGAAGATGTGATCGCTTTCAACCGGTCTGAGCCGCGCGGCTTGATTCGCTTGAGTTGCACCACCGCACTGCTCAACTATTGGGTGGCGCCGATGCTGGCTCAGTTCATGGCGCAGTGCGGCAACGTCGAACTGAATGTGAAAAGCTTCAACCGTAAAGTCGACGTGATCGCCGAGGGCTATGACATCGCGTTGAACTTGTGTTTCCCACCCCTGGAAAGCAGTGAGCTGGTGATGAAAGTGCTTGGCAAAAGCACCCAGGTGCTGGTGGCGAGCGCAGCTTTTTTGCAGGACTATCCCCTGCCCTTGCTACCTGCAGGCCTTGCCGGGTTGCCGACTATCCATTGGGGCAACCCGTTGCTCCAGTACCTGTGGGAACTGACCGGCCCGCAAGGCGCCACGGTGCAGATCCAGCACACGCCGCGTCTGGCCAGCGATGACATTCCGACGCTGAAAAACGCGGCACTGGCGGGCGTAGGCATCGCCAACCTGCCGTGGGTCGTGGTGAAGAAAGAGGTCAGCGAGGGGCGCCTGGTTGTCCTGCTGCCTGAATGGCACCCCACAGAAGGCGTCATCACTGCGGTGTTCCCCTCCAGGCGCGGGCTGATGCCGTCGGTGCGCACCTTGATCGACTTTCTAGGTGAAGCCTTTGATGCACCTTAGGCAATAATCTTTTGTCATCAAGGCCATTGATAGCTCCCTAACAAAACCCCCATGCTAGAGGGCTGATTCCCCGCTTATATCATTCCGAATGATAGTTACCTTTGCTTCATTCGATTCGTGACATAGCACCTCCCCGCGCATGATCCGCCCATCTCAAATACATTGGCGGATGCACCTCATGGAACAGTCACTCAAACATTTGCGCTTCCCCCTGGCGATATTGGCCGTGGTGGTGATGAGCGCGTGCGGCAAGACCCCGGAACAAGCGGCCGCCATGCCTGCTGCCAAGGTCAGCGTGGCCAAGGTGCTGGAACAACCGGTCAACGAGTGGGACGAGTTCACCGGGCGTCTTGAAGCGCCGGAAACCGTGCAGATTCGGCCGCGCGTCTCCGGCCAGATCGACCAGGTGGCGTTTACTGAAGGCGCGCTGGTGAAAAAAGGCGACCTGCTGTTCCAGATCGACCCTCGCCCGTTCCAGGCCGAAGTGCGCCGCCTTGAAGCCCAGCTGGCGCAAACCAAAGCGGCTGCCACTCGCAGTGAAAATGAAGCACAGCGCGGCGAGCGCCTGCGCCAGAGCAATGCGATCTCCGCCGAACTGGCCGACTCGCGTACCACCGCCGCCCAGGAAGCCCGCGCCGCCATGGCCGGGATCCAGGCGCAGTTGGACCTGGCCAAATTGAACCTGAGCTTCACCCGCGTGACCTCGCCCATCAGTGGCCGCGTCAGCCGTGCCGAAATCACCGCAGGCAACCTGGTGACCGCCGATACCACGGCGCTCACCAGCGTGGTTTCCACCGACAAGGTCTACGCCTACTTCGACGCCGATGAGCGCGTGTTCCTCAAGTACACCGAACTGGCCCGTGAAGGCCGGCGTGGCGCAACCACCCCCGTGTACCTGGGCCTGTCCAACGAAACCGGCAACCCGCACCTGGGCCAGATGAACTTCGTCGACAACCAGGTCAACCCGGCCACTGGCACCATCCGTGGCCGTGCGGTGTTCGATAACAGTAAGGGCGAATACACCCCTGGCCTGTATGCGCGCTTGAAGCTGGTCGGCAGCGGCACCTATTCGGCCGTGTTGATCAATGACGAAGCGGTCGGCACCGACCTGGGCAAGAAGTTCGTGCTGGTGATGGACGGCGACAAGCCGGCTTATCGCGCGGTGGAACTGGGGCCGAAAATCGAAGGTTTACGCATCGTGCGCAGTGGCCTGACCAAGGACGACACTGTGATCGTCAAGGGCCTGCAACGTGTGCGCCCAGGCTCGCCGGTCGCGCCGGAAACCATCCCGATGGCCAGCAAGGAAACCCTCGCCGCCTTGGCCCAACAACGACAAGCGCTTGAAGCCAGCAACCTGGAGCAAGTAGCGCCGCAAACCGCAGCGCCCAAGCTCGCAAGCGTCGCGACTCCACGCGGTTAAGGGATACTCAAGATGAATTTTTCCAAGTTCTTCATTTCACGGCCGATCTTCGCAGCGGTGCTGTCGCTGTTGATCCTGATCGCCGGTGCCATTTCGCTGTTCCAACTGCCGATCAGCGAATACCCGGAAGTGGTGCCGCCGACCGTGGTGGTGCGCGCCAACTTCCCGGGCGCCAACCCCAAAGTCATCGGTGAAACCGTGGCCGCGCCGTTGGAGCAGGCCATCACTGGCGTTGAGAACATGCTGTACATGTCCTCGCAATCCACCGCCGACGGCAAGCTGACCCTGACCATCACCTTCGCACTGGGCACCGACCTGGACAACGCGCAGGTGCAGGTGCAAAACCGTGTGACACGCACCCAGCCCAAGCTGCCGGAGGAAGTGACGCGCATCGGTATTACCGTGGACAAGGCCTCCCCTGACCTGACCATGGTGGTGCACTTGACCTCCCCGGATCAGCGTTATGACATGTTGTACCTGTCCAACTACGCCTTGCTCAACATCAAGGATGAGCTGGCGCGCCTGGGCGGCGTCGGTGATGTGCAGTTGTTCGGCATGGGCGACTACTCCCTGCGCGTCTGGCTGGACCCGAACAAAACTGCGTCACGCAACCTGACCGCCACCGACGTGGTGACGGCGATTCGCGAACAGAACCGTCAGGTCGCCGCCGGTGCCCTGGGCGCGCCGCCTGCGCCGAATGCCACCGCGTTCCAGTTGTCGGTGAACACCCAGGGCCGCCTGGTCACTGAGGAAGAGTTCGAGAACATCATCATTCGCTCCGGCGAAAATGGTGAAATCACGCGCCTCAAAGACATCGCCCGGGTCGAGTTGGGCTCCAACCAGTACGCCCTGCGCTCGTTGCTCAACAACCAGCCGGCGGTAGCCCTGCCGATCTTCCAGCGCCCAGGCTCCAACGCGATCCAGATCTCCAATGAAGTTCGCGACAAGATGGCCGAGCTGAAGAAGAGCTTCCCCGAGGGCATGGACTTCAGCATCGTGTATGACCCGACGGTATTCGTGCGCGGCTCCATTGAAGCGGTGGTGCACACGCTGTTCGAAGCACTGATCCTGGTGGTGCTGGTGGTGATCCTGTTCCTGCAAACCTGGCGTGCCTCGATCATTCCATTGGTGGCGGTGCCGGTTTCGCTGATTGGTACGTTTGCGGTGATGCACCTGTTTGGCTTCTCGCTCAACGCGCTGTCGTTGTTTGGCCTGGTATTGGCCATCGGTATCGTGGTGGACGACGCCATCGTGGTGGTGGAGAACGTCGAGCGGAACATCGAGCTGGGCCTGGAACCCTTCCCCGCCACGGAAAAGGCCATGAGCGAAGTGACCGGCCCGATCATCGCCACCGCGTTGGTGCTGTGTGCGGTGTTTGTGCCGGCGGCCTTCATCAGCGGCTTGACCGGCCAGTTCTATAAGCAGTTCGCCTTGACCATTGCGATTTCCACGGTGATCTCGGCGTTCAACTCGCTGACCTTGTCGCCGGCTTTGGCTGCCGTATTGCTCAAAGGTCACGACGCACCGAAAGACCGCTTCTCCAAGTTCCTCGACAAACTGCTGGGTGGCTGGTTGTTCCGACCGTTCAACCGCTTCTTCGAAAAGGCCAGCCATGGCTACGTCGGCACCGTGCGCCGGGTCATCCGTGGCAGTGGCATCGCGCTGTTCCTGTATGCAGGCCTGATGGTGCTGACCTGGTTGGGCTTTGCTCATACGCCCACCGGTTTCGTACCGGCCCAGGACAAGCAATACCTGGTCGCCTTCGCCCAGTTGCCGGACGCCGCCAGCCTGGACCGCACCGAAGATGTGATCAAGCGCATGTCCGATATCGCCCTGAAACAACCCGGCGTGGAAAGCGCGGTAGCCTTCCCCGGCCTATCGATCAACGGTTTCACCAACAGCCCGAACAGCGGCATCGTGTTCGTGACCTTGAAGCCCTTTGAGGAACGTAAAGACGCGAGCATGTCTGCCGGCGCGATTGCCGGTGCGCTGAACGGCAAGTACAGCGACATCCAGGAAGCCTACATGGCGATCTTCCCACCGCCGCCGGTACAGGGCCTGGGCACGATTGGCGGCTTCCGCCTGCAGGTCGAAGACCGGGGCAACCTGGGTTATGAAGAGCTGTACAAGGAAGTGCAGAACATCATCACCAAGAGCCACGGCGTGCCAGAGCTGTTCGGTCTGTTCACCAGCTACACGGTCAACGTGCCGCAAGTGGACGCGGCAATCGACCGCGAAAAGGCCAAGACCCACGGCGTGGCGATCAGTGACATCTTCGACACCCTGCAGATCTACCTGGGTTCGTTGTATGCCAACGACTTCAACCGCTTCGGGCGTACCTACCAGGTCAACGTGCAGGCTGAGCAACAGTTCCGCCTCGACGAAGACCAGATCGGCCAACTGAAAGTGCGCAACAACAAAGGCGAGATGATCCCGTTGGCGACCTTTATCAAGGTCAGCGACACCTCGGGCCCGGACCGCGTGATGCACTACAACGGTTTCATCACCGCAGAAATCAACGGCAACGCCGCGCCGGGCTACAGCTCTGGCCAGGCCCAGGCCGCGATTGAAAAACTGCTCAAAGATGAACTGCCCAACGGCATGACCTACGAGTGGACCGACCTGACCTATCAGCAAATCCTCTCGGGCAATACCGCGCTGTTCGTGTTCCCGCTCTGCGTACTGCTGGCGTTCCTGGTGCTCGCGGCCCAATACGAAAGCTGGAGCCTGCCACTGGCGGTGATCCTGATCGTACCGATGACGCTGCTGTCAGCCATCACCGGGGTGATCATCTCGGGCGGTGACAACAATATCTTCACCCAGATCGGCCTGATCGTACTGGTAGGCCTGGCGTGCAAGAACGCGATCCTGATCGTCGAGTTCGCCAAGGATAAACAGCAGGAAGGCCTCGACCCGCTCGCCGCAGTACTCGAAGCCTGCCGCCTGCGTCTGCGGCCGATCCTGATGACCTCGTTCGCGTTCATCATGGGTGTGGTGCCATTGGTGCTTTCCAGCGGTGCCGGCGCCGAGATGCGCCATGCCATGGGCGTGGCGGTGTTCTCCGGGATGATCGGTGTGACCTTCTTCGGTCTGTTGCTGACGCCAGTGTTCTACGTACTGATCCGTCGCTATGTCGAGCGCCAAGACGCGCGCAAAGCGGCCAAGGCCTTGAAGCTGGAGACACAGCAATGAGTGTGAAAATATTCCTGCCGAGCCTGTTGGTGCTGGCGCTCGCCGCCTGTGCCGTAGGCCCGGACTACAAGACCCAGCCACTGGAGGCGGCCAACATCACGGCCGCCGCCGACACCAAGAGCTACGACCACGCCAAATACGAAGGTATCTGGTGGCAGCAGTTCGACGACCCGACCCTCAACCAGTTGGTGACCCAGTCCCTGAGCGGCAACCGCGACCTGCGCGTGGCCTTCGCCCGTCTGCGGGCGGCACGGGCCATCCGTGATGATGCGGCCAACGACATCATGCCGGTGGTCACCTCCCGCGCCAGCAGCGATGTGGGCAAGGGCCAGATTCCCGGCCAGACCACCAAACGCGTCAACAGCGAGCGCTACGACCTGGGCCTGGACATGGCCTGGGAAGTGGATTTGTTCGGGCGTATCCGTCGCAACCTGGAAGCCAGCGACGCCGACCAACAAGTGGCCGAAGCCGACCTGTACCAGCTGCAAGTCACCATGATCGCCGAACTGGTAGATGCCTATGGCCAACTGCGCGGCGCGCAACTGCGTGAACGCATAGCCCTGGACAACCTGAAGAACCAGCAGGAATCGCGCACCATCACCGTCAGCCTGCGCGATGCCGGCGTGGGTGATCAGCTCGACGTCGAACGCGCCGACGCCCGCCTGGCAGCGGTTGAAGCCAGCGTGCCGCAACTGCAGGCCGAACAAGTGCGCGAGCGCAACCGCATCGCCACCCTCCTCGGCCAGCGCCCCGACAAGCTGAACGTGGACCTGAGCCCGAAAGACCTGCCAGCGATTGCCAAGGCGTTGCCAATTGGCGACCCGGGGCAACTGCTGCAACGGCGCCCGGACATCCTCAGCGCCGAACGCAAACTGGCCGCCGCCACCGCACGTATCGGCGTGGCCAAGGCCGACCTGTTCCCACGGGTGAGCCTCAGCGGTTTCCTCGGCTTCACCGCCGGGCGCGGTTCGCAGATCGGCTCGGCCGCGGCGAATGCTTGGTCCCTGGGCCCGAGCATCACCTGGGCCGCATTTGACCTGGGCAGCGTGCGTGCGCGTTTGCGCGGTGCGAATGCCGAAGCCGATGGCGCCTTGGCAACCTATGAACAGCAAGTGTTGCTGGCGCTGGAAGAGTCCGAGAACGCCTTCAGCGACTACGGCAAGCGCCAGCAACGTTTGGTCTCGCTGATCCGCCAAAGCGAATCCAGCCGCGCCGCCGCCGACCTCGCCGCGATCCGCTACCGCGAAGGCACCGTGGACTTCCTGGTCCTGCTCGACGCGCAACGCGAACGCCTGGCCGCCGAAGATTCCCAGGCCCAGGCCGAAGTCGACCTGTATCGCGGCATTGTGGCGATCTACAAGGCGTTGGGGGGTGGCTGGCAGCCGGATACGGTGGTGGCTAGCAGCAAGTGAGGTAAAGAGCTCCTTTGGTTGGTCGCATCCAGCCAATTTTTAGCCCTGCGGTCCATTCGGTCGTGGGGCTTTTTTTTTGCAGCCGTTGAGGTCAATTTTTTATATTTGTAATCCTAATCTGAAAGAAACTTCCCAAATATTCAGATGAGCTAAATATCCCGTGCAGCACGTCGATAGCAGGGTGAACCTTTCATCCATTAAGGAGACGAGCATGGACATGAGAGTGGTAATGCCCAATACGCTTTCTAAACAGACAGATGCTTTCGTTATCAAAAATCCGGAGAAAACGACGAATACATTTACTTTTACTGAAGAGTCCAAAGCCGTTGGTGAGCTGCGAATGTGGCAGCAGGGAGAGCTCACTGACCTGAAGCAGTTTTTGAAGAGCTATGACATGACGTCTATTAGCACTGACGAGCTAAAAGTGGTCGGAAGGCGGTTGTACGAAAGCAAAATTATTGATGCAAACGCTTTCGGCGTATTCACATTTGGAGATGGTGCATTTGATGCCAACGGAAAACAAACAAATACACAGGTTAAATTCAACGCAATCGCGCTATTCAACGAAAAGCTGGATGACTACCTTGATTTTGTTAAAAGCAACCCAAGCGTGGGCCGCTCGCAAGGCATTCCTGAGTACATAAAAGGGATGGTGGATGCTAATCGCGCAATTAATGCGTTGGCCTACTTCTCGAACTCTTCGAAAAATGATCTTTCGGTCGAAGAACGTGCTTGATCCCAACTCAGAAACCCAAATCAGGTGTGCCAGAACCTCTGGCACACCTGATTTATCTACGGGTCAGCGGCCGTATCTAACGGTACCCGAATAAGACTTTGATCCCCCATCCGGGTTGTGAAGCCTCACTCGATAGGTACCTAGGGTTCCTACCCAGGAAGTATTGGCTGACAGTGCGTTACCGGCGACGGTTTTCCAGGAACTACCGATCTCTTGATCAATGTAAATCTGAGGACCTCTCCCAGCACCGCCAGCGGAAACCATGGCATTTATATTTGCGCCGGAGCAACCGTTCGCACCAGTTATCGTGAACGGGCCATGAGCAACGTCATCACCTCCAGACTCAATTATCCCATTAAAGCTCTCTGAGATATTCAAGCAAAGCGCAGACACCTGAACAGACACCAACATCAATGCAGCAAAGGGTAACGCAATTAAATGCTTCATAAGTTCACCATCGTAGTATGGATTGGAAACTTAACGCATGAAGGTCATTACACCACGCTTCCACTCATCTGTAGCAAACCCTCACAGTTAAGCAAGCGACCCGTCGGCGTGAGGCTTCTGGCTTAATTCATCCAGCTACCGAGTAGGACCACAGTTAAAACTGTGCACGATTTTTTATTCTGCATATGCCAGCCGCTTCCTAAAAACAATTAGGAAGGCTCTGTCATACTTCGGAGAACGATGCTGTAAGTCACGTCCTAATCCCGCGACAGCGCTACGTCCCAGGCGTTATTTCATTCAAAATCAAACTCCGATAATGCCCCGGATTCGATCCCGCCCACTTACGAAACGCCTTGTAAAACGAACTCGCATCGGCAAACCCCAACCGTGTGGCTATCTCGGCAAAGCTGATCTGCGGTTCAGCCAGCCACACAATCGCCAGTTCCTTACGCACGCTGTCCTTGAGGCCCTGATAGGTCTGCCCTTCTTCCGCCAGGCGGCGGCGTAGTGTGGACGCAGAAATACACAACCTGGCGGCAAGCCCCTCGGTTTCCGGCCAGGTGTCGGGGGGCATTTGCCGAAGGTCGTGCTTGATGCGCGTGGCGAGGCTTTCGGGGTCGCGATATTTGACCAGGATGTTAGCCGGTGCATGGGCCAGGAACCGTTGGAGCTCCTGCGGGCTGCGCTTGATCGGCAGGTCCAGGCAATCGGCGGAAAAGATCATGCGGGTGCGCGGTCGATCAAAGCGTAGGTTGTCAGAGAACATCACCTGATAATCGTCACAGAAGTCCGGCTGCGCGCAACGCAGCTCAATGGCGAGAATCGGAATGCGCCGCCCCGCCAGCCAGCAGGCGACGCCGTGGACGATCATCCAATAGGTGAAGTAGGTAAACGCGCGCTTGGGCTCATCAGGTTCGAGCAGGACGATTTCCGCCAGGCTCTGTTGGCGCACCAACTGGGCTGGCAGGTGCTCGAGCATCAGCGAGAGAAACCCCAAGCCGGTTTCCAGGCCCGCCGCCAGGCTGGGTTGCGCCATGGCAGCGCGACACAGGAACGCCAGGCTGCCGGACTTGAGCTTGCGCGGGTCCATGCCAAAAAACTCATCGTCCCTGCGCCGCGCCAGCAAGCGCCACAGGCGTGCATAGGCGGTGGCCGCCACGCGAGCGTCAGGCTGCTCAAGCAACGCCGGGGCAATCCCGACTTTGCTCAATGCCTCAACGGTGGCCGCTCCCGGCGCGCAACTCTGCAACAGCGCTTCGCGCACGAGGTGGATCGAGATGGTGTCTTTTTCCGACATGGGGCGTTGAGCTGTCCGGCTGCGGTCTGGTTGGCCTGCATCATAAGGGCGGTTGCGCTTCGCCACCACTGTTCAGCCCACGTTCAGCAAAGGTCAATATTTCTTGTTTAGCAATGAGTATCATTATGTTACAACTTAGCTCCCTAACTAGTTGCGCCCGGGTGCCCGATGCTCGTTCCTTTTTTAATCATGCTGCGCGAAGGCATTGAAGCGGCATTGATCGTTGGCATTATCGCCAGTTACCTGCAACAGACCGGGCGTGGTCAGTGGATGCCCGCGGTGTGGATCGGCGTGTTCCTTGCGGCGGCGCTGGCGCTGCTGGTGGGCGGCGGCCTGGAGTTGGTCAGTGCGGAATTCCCGCAAAAGCAGCAGGAATTATTTGAAGGTGTCGTCGGGCTGGTCGCGGTGGGCATCCTCAGTTCCATGGTGTTCTGGATGCGCAAAGTGGCGCGCTCGATTAAACACTCGCTGCATGAATCCCTCGACCATGCGCTGGCCGGCTCCAGGCATCAGGTGTTCGCGCTGATTGCCATGGTGTTTTTCGCCGTGGCCCGCGAAGGGCTGGAGACGGTGTTCTTCCTGTTGGCCGTGTTTCAGCAGAGTGAAGGCCCAGGCGCTCCAATAGGCGCCCTGCTCGGCCTGGTCCTGGCCATTGTCGTCGGCTTGCTGATTTATTCCGGCAGCATGCGCCTGAACCTCGGTGCATTTTTCCGCTGGACCGGCCTGTTCATCCTGGTGGTCGCGGCCGGCATTCTCGCCAACTCGGTGCAAGCCCTGCATGAAGCCGGCGTGTGGAATCACTGGCAGACCGTGCTGTTCGATTTCAGCGCCGCGTTGCCCATGGACAGCCCACTCGGTTCGGTACTGGCCGGCATGTTCGGTTACCAGGAGGCGCCGACCATCAGCACCCTGGGCGCCTATCTGATTTACCTGGTGGTGGCCCTGGTGATGTTCTTCCTGCCCTCGGCCCCTACCCAGCCCGCTGCCAATACCTCTTCCGTTTCCAGCCAGTAAGGACCGTCTCTTGCCCAACCCAACCCCTCAATCGACCCCGTCGTCCCGCGCCCTGCGCTGGGGCGTGGCCGGCTCGGTGGTGGTGATGATCGCCGCCGGTGGCCTGTTCTACTACGCCTCGCAATTGGCCGCCGGCAAGCGCCAGGCCAACCACAATGAAATCGCGGTGACCATCCACGGCCACGCCTGCGAACCCAACGCTCTGACGGTACCTGCCGGGCATGCCAGCTTTCGCATCATCAACCGCTCCGACCGTGCGGTGGAGTGGGAAATCCTCGACGGCGTGCTGGTGGTCGAAGAGCGGGAAAACATCGCCCCCGGCCTAAGCCAGGTGATCAACGCCAACCTGCTGCCCGGCGACTACGCCATTACCTGTGGCCTGCTGAGCAACCCGCGCGGCACCTTGCATGTCACGCCCACGGCAGAGTCTGACGCCCAGGCCAAGGCCAAGCCGTCGATGGTGGCCTTTATCGGCCCGTTGTCGGAGTTTCGCGTGTACCTGAGCGGCCAAGGCAGTGCGCTGGTCAAGGCCGTGACGGCCCTGCAACAGGCCATCGCCGCCGGTGACCTGGCCCAGGCCCAAGCGCTGTATGTACCGGCCCGCGAGGCGTATCAGCGCCTGGCGCCGGCGTCCCAGCGCCTGGCCGAATTGGATAACGCGATCAACGCCCGCGCCGATTACTTTGAAAAGCGCGAGCAAGACCCCGCCTTCAGCGGCTTCCATCGCCTCGAATACAGCCTGTTCCAACAACACAGCCTCGATGGCCTGGCGCCGGTCGCCCAGCGCTTGGTTACTGACGTCACCACGCTCAAGCAACAGCTACTGGCCCAGTCCCTGCCACCGGAGCAACTGGTGAGCATTGTGGTGCGCAACCTCAACAGCCTGGCGGACGTGCGGGCGGCGAGCGGTGAAGAGGAACGCTACAGCCACATCGACCTGAACGGCTTTGCCGCCAACCTGGAGGTCGCGCACAAAGTGGTCGACCTGATGCACCCGTTGCTGGGCAAGTCCGCCGCCGACCTGTTGCCCACTATCGACAGCGCGCTCAGCGCCTTCGACACCGAACTCGACGGGCTCAAGGTGAATGACCACTACCCAACCTACGACAAGGTTACAGCCGATCAGCGCAAGCAGATCGCCGACAAGGCCAAGGCACTGGCCGTTGCACTCGATGGAATCGACCCCGCCCTTGGCCTTTCCGGCCTGCAGTGAAGACGACCGCATACATGAGTGATACAGAACAGTTTGACCTCCAACGTCGCCGCGTCCTGCTGGGCATGGCGGCCACCGGCGTTGCGATTGCCGGCAGCAGCCTGAGCTGCCCGGCGATGGCGGCAGCGGCCGAGCAAGTCACCACCGCGCCGCGCAGTGACAAGACCCAGGACCACCAGGCGTTTTTCGGCACGCACCAAAGCGGCATCGTCACCCCGCGCCCGGCCTGCGGCATGGTCGTGGCGTTCGATGTACTGGCCAGCGACCGCGAAGACCTGGAACGCCTGTTCCGCACCCTCAACGAGCGCATCGCGTTCCTGATGACGGGCGGCACCGTGCCCCAGGTCGACCCGAAATTACCGCCTACCGATTCCGGCATCCTTGGCCCGGTGGTCACACCCGATAACCTGACCATCACCGTGTCGGTCGGCGCGTCATTGTTCGATGAGCGTTTCGGCCTCGCGGCGGCCAAACCCAAGCGCCTGAGCCGCATGGTCGGTTTCCCCAACGACGCGCTGGAACCGGCGCAGTGCCACGGCGACCTGAGCCTGCAGTTCAGTTCCAACACGCCGGACACCAATATCCACGCCCTGCGCGACATCGTCAAAAACCTGCCCGACCTGCTGCTGGTGCGCTGGAAGCAAGAAGGCAGCGTGCCGCCCCAGGCACCGACCAAACCCGGCGAGCCGGCGCAGAGTGCGCGCAATTTCCTGGGCTTTCGCGATGGCTCGGCCAACCCCAATTCCAACGATGACAAGGCCATGGACCAGATCGTCTGGGTACAGCCCAGCGGCGACGAGCCGGCCTGGGCCGCCCATGGCAGTTACCAGGCCGTGCGCATCATCCGTAACTTTGTCGAGCGCTGGGATCGCACCCCGCTGCAAGAACAGGAAAGCATCATCGGCCGTGTCAAACCCACGGGCGCGCCCATGGACGGCCAGCATGAAACCCAGGTCCCGGACTACAGCAAGGACCCTGAAGGCAAGTTGACCAAGCTCGATGCCCACATCCGCCTGGCCAACCCGCGTACCCCGCAGACCCAGGCCAACCTGATCCTGCGGCGGCCGTTCAACTACTCCAACGGCGTCAACAAAAACGGTCAACTGGACATGGGCTTGTTGTTCATCTGCTACCAGGCTGACCTGGAGAAAGGCTTTATCAGCGTGCAAACCCGGCTCAACGGCGAGCCGCTGGAGGAGTACCTCAAGCCCGTGGGTGGCGGGTATTTCTTCACGTTGCCAGGGGTCACCGGGCCCCAGGATTTCATCGGGCGCACGCTGCTCGCGGCAACGCACTCTCAAAATCCTGCCAAGACCTAAAACACACCAGAGCGGAATGTCTCCCATGAAGAAGTCGTCTATCGCGTTGTTGTTACTCAGCCTTTCGCCCCTGGCAAGCTTCGCCGCTACTGCGCCGTTGGACCTGGTGGGCCCGGTGTCGGATTACAAGATCTACGTCACCGAAGAAATCGGTGAACTGGTCACCCAGACCCAGGCGTTCACCGACGCTATCAATAAAGGCGACCTGGCCACGGCCAAGAAGCTCTATGCGCCAACCCGCGTGCATTATGAATCCATCGAGCCGATCGCCGAGTTGTTCAGCGACCTCGACGCGTCCATCGATTCGCGTGTGGACGACCATGAAAAAGGCGTGACGGCCGAAGACTTCACAGGCTTTCATCGCATTGAATACGCGCTGTTCGCGCAGAACTCGACCCAGGGCCTGCAAGCGCTGACCGCCAAGCTCAACGCCGATGTGAATGACCTCAAGACCCGCGTCGACGGCCTGACGTTCCCGCCGGAGAAAGTCGTTGGGGGTGCCGCTGCGTTGCTGGAAGAAGTCGCGGCCACCAAGATCTCCGGTGAAGAAGATCGTTACAGCCATACCGACTTGTACGACTTCCAGGGCAACATCGACGGCGCGAAAAAAATTGTCGACCTGTTCCGTGGCCAGATCGGGCAACAAGACCAGGCCTTCCTGGCCAAGGTCGACAAGAACTTTGCCAGCGTCGACAAGATCCTGGCCAAGTACAAAACCAGGGATGGCGGCTTCGAGACCTATGACAAGGTCAAGGACAACGACCGCAAGGCCCTGGTCGGCCCGGTCAACACCCTGGCCGAAGACCTCTCGACCCTGCGCGGCAAGCTGGGTTTGAACTAACTGCCACACACAAAAAAACACCCAGTCCCTGTCGAGGGGCCTGGGTGTTTTTTTGCCAGCCAGTTGCTCGGCTAGAGGATGCGGTACAGCAAGCGCTCGATCCGCACCCGGCTGACACGCCGCAGGAATTTGCCGACGGCGGGCGGGTAATCCACCAGCGTCTGCAATTGCTGGTAACCCTGGATGCGCGTGGTGTGCTGGAAGATATTCGCAAGCTCGGCGCTTCGCGGCTGCAGCCATTGGCTTTGAGGGTCGTCGATCAGCAAGCCGTTTTCCAGGTCGAGGCGAAACGCCCGTGGGTTGAGGTTGTTGCCGGTGAGCAAGGTGTAGCGCTCGTCCACCCACATGCCCTTTAGGTGATAGGTGTTATCGCCGTCGCGCCATAAGTGCAGGTTCAACTGGCCGCTGTTGATCATCGGTTGGTGCCGCTTGGCAAAGCGCCGCAAGCTGATCTCGTACAGGTACGGCAACGCCGCAATCACCTTGAAAGGCTCGGTGGGCGGAATGTAGAAGTCGTTGGCAGTCTTGTCGCCCACCACGATGTCGATCTTCACGCCGCGTGCCAGGGCGCGGTTGATCTCACGGGTCACCGGCAATGGCAAGTTGAAATACGGCGTGCAAATAGTCAGTTGCTGCTGGGCACTGGCGATCAGTTCGAGAATCACCCTGCTCAACGGGTTGTTCTTGCCGACGCCCAGCAAGGGGCTGACCGACAGATGGCCGTTGGGCAATTGCCCGGCCGTGGTGTCGTAGGTTGCATGCTTGAGGCGGCTGCGCAGGTCGCCGATGTCGTTGCGCAGGCTGCGGGTGGTGGGCGGGTTCGGCAGGTCCAGGCGATGCACAGCCTTGGACGCGACCAGGCCGTGCTCCACCAGGTGTTGCATCGAATCGGCCAAGGGTTGGCTATGGATCAGGTGGTAGCGGTCGAAGCGGTATTTGTCGAACTTGTGCAGGTATACATTGTTCAGGCTGGCGCCGCTGTACAGCACGCTGTCATCGATCACGAAACCCTTGAGGTGCAACACGCCAAACAGCTCACGGGTTTGCACCGGCACGCCGTACACCGGCACTTCGGTGGCGTGACGCTGGGTCATCGCCTGGTACCAGGCGCTGTTGCCCGGTTGCTTGCCCGCGCCGATCAACCCGCGCTGGGCGCGCAGCCAATCCACCATCACCACGATCTCCAGTTCAGGCCGTGCGGCCTTGGCGGCGTGTAGCGCGTCGTAGATTTCCTGCCCCGCCTCATCCTGCTGCAAGTACAAGGCAACGATGTAGATACGCCGGGTGGCCTGGGCGATTTTCTCCAGCAGGCAGCGACGATAGGCGTCGGCGCTGGGCAGCACCTCAATGGCCTCGTTGGACAACGGAAAACCGCGCAGCTTGGGCAACAGGGAGCGTTTGAAGAACGACGGCATAGGGCTCGCAATGGGTCGAATCCGAAGAGCCCCAAAGCTTACACCATGAGGCTGCTCAGGTCTCGCGGTGGGTAATTTAAAAAAGCCCGTTGACCATGAAGAACGATCGTTCTACTGTACTCGAAATGAACGATATAACCCAAAACGAAACCCGCGACATCATCCTCGACGTCACCGAAAAGTTGATCTATCGCCACGGCATCGCTGCCACCGGCATGGACTTACTGGTGAAAACCGCCGGGGTGTCGAGAAAAAGTATCTACCGCTACTTCGCCAACAAGGATGAGTTGGTGGTGGCCGCCCTGCAACGCCGCGACGAGCGCTGGATGCAGTGGCTGCGCAGCGAAGTGGAACGCAGCGACGACAGCGGCGAGCGCCTGCTGGGGCTGTTCAGCGCGCTAAAGCGCTGGTTCGGCTCGGCAGATTTTCGCGGCTGCGCCTTTATCAATACCAGTGGCGAAACTGGCGACGCCCAAGACCCGGTGCGCCTGTTGGCCAAGGCCCATAAACGCAAACTGTTCGAGTACGTACTTGAACTGTGCCAAGCACATGGCACCCCCGCCCCGGAGCAGCAGGCCGCGCAACTGCTGATCCTGATCGATGGCGCCATTACCGTTGCCCTGGTCATGGGTGATTCAACAGCTGCCGATAATGCGCAATGCATGGCGCGAACCTTACTGCAACTGTGAACCCACAGCCCAGGCAACTTTTCGACCCAACCTTTAATTGCTTTGAGGAGACGCCCATGTCAGCCCAAGAAGAAGTCCGCCCGCCCCTGCCGCCGTTTACCCGCACGTCTGCCATCGAAAAAGTCCGCCTGGCCGAAGATGGCTGGAACTCCCGCGACCCGCAGCGCGTGTCCCTGGCCTACACCCTGGACACGAATTGGCGTAACCGCGCCGAATTCGTCCATAACCGCGAAGAAGCCAAGCAGTTCCTGACCCGCAAATGGGCCAAGGAGCTGGATTATCGACTGATCAAGGAACTGTGGGCCTTCACCGATAACCGCATCGCCGTGCGTTACGCCTATGAATGGCACGATGATTCGGGTAACTGGTACCGCTCGTACGGCAATGAGAACTGGGAGTTCGATGAGAACGGCTTGATGGCCTACCGCTTTGCTTGCATCAACGATATGCCGATCAAGGAGAGCGAGCGCAAATTCCATTGGCCGCTGGGCCGGCGCCCGGATGAGCATCCCGGCCTGTCAGAGCTGGGGCTATAACCCCGACTCTGCAGACCGAATGAGCTCCCACACTTGGATCGCGGGGCATCAATTGGATCTGCGTCTGCTGCCAGCCCCCTCCCACACGTTTAGTCCTGATTCAGCCCCACTCGATACAACACGCCGTCATCTTCATCTGTCAGCACATACAGAAAGCCATCCGGCCCCTGCCGCACATCGCGGATACGCGCTTTCAATTCGCCCAACAAGCGTTCCTCGTGGACCACCTTGTCACCCTCGAACTGCAAGCGAATCAGCTCCTGGCTGACCAGCGCACCGATAAACAGGTTGTGCTGCCAGGCCTTGAACCGGTCGCCGTCATAGAACGCCATGCCACTGATGCCCGGCGACTTCTCCCACACATGATGGGGTGCCACTGTGCCCTCTACCGTTTTGCCCTTCGCTTCAGGAATTGGCAGCAAAGAATAGTTGATGCCATGGGTCGCCAGCGGCCAACCGTAGTTCTTGCCGCGCTCGATGATATTGACTTCATCACCGCCACGGGGCCCGTGTTCATGTTCCCAGATCGTGCCGCTCCAGGGGTTCAGGGCCAGCCCCTGGGGGTTACGCTGCCCGTAGGACCATATTTCCGGACGCACGCCTGGCTGACCGACAAAGGGGTTGTCATCCGGCACCCGCCCATCCGGGTAGATGCGCACCACTTTACCTTGCAGCTTGTCCAGGTCCTGGGCCGTGGGGCGGTCGTTGTTTTCACCCAGGGTCACGAACAGGTAGCCATCACGGTCGAAAGCCAGGCGCGATCCGAAGTGGTTGCCGGTAGACAGCTTGGGCTCCTGGCGCAGAATCACCTTGAAGTCCTCCAAGCCGCTCAAGTCAGCCGCCAGGCGCCCACGCCCTACGGCAGTGCCGGCCTTGCCGCCCTCGCCACCGCCTTCGGCGTACGACAGGTACACCAGGCGGTCCTGCTTGAAGTCTGGCGACAGCACCACATCCAGCAACCCGCCCTGCCCTTTGGCCCACACCTGTGGCACGCCCTTCAAGGGCGCAGACAGCTTGCCGTCCGGGCTGACAAACCGCAGGTTTCCAGGCCGTTCAGTCACCAGGAAACCTTGCTGGTCGGGCAAAAACGCCAGCGCCCACGGATGGTCCAGGCCCTTGGCGATCGGTGTTGCGGTGATGCTGCCTTGCTCGCTGGGGAACTGTTGGCTATCGGCGGCATACACCGCGCTCAACGGCAGTAACGCGGTGGCGCACAAGGCGGCTAGCAGAGTTTTACGTACAAACATAAGGCGAAATCCTCAGCGGCGATTGCCGTTGGCATCATAGGTGGGCGCTTTGGGTGCAGTGGCCGGGCGGCTGGGGGCCGCCTCCTGCTTGGGGTAGCGGTTGCCGATGCCGCCGTTTTCCAGCGTCGGCCGCGGGTTGGCCGGGACAGGCTGAATACTGGGAACCGCCGGTGCATTGGGCTGGGTGCCCTGCATGCTATTGGGGTTGGCCCGGTGAATCGGGCCGTGGTCGCTGCTGCGGCCCGGCAGGTTTTGCGCCTGGGCCAACGGCGCAAGGGCCAGGCCCAGCGCCAGTGCTGCAAGATGACGTACACAAGGGTTCATGGCCAAACCTCTCTATGCCAGGTACTACGTGCTTTCGATAACACGCTACGCCGTGGGTTCGGGTTGTGACACTAAATAGTTTCTCATCAGGTGTAACACGATCTGTCCGAGCATCTATCCGCCGAAACTTTTGCCCTGCGCTGCGAGTCACCAGCACACAGGCTATTCGTTGAGGAATCACACCTATGCCACGGGCAATCTGGAAAGGCGCCATCAGTTTTGGCTTGGTTCATATCCCGGTATCGCTGGTCTCGGCGACCTCATCACAAGGCGTCGACTTTGACTGGCTGGACAAGCGCAGCATGGACCCGGTGGGCTACAAGCGCATCAACAAAACCACCGGCAAGGAAGTCACCAAGGAAAATATCGTCAAGGGCGTGGCCTTTGAAAAAGGGCGCTATGTGGTGCTCAGCGAAGACGAAATTCGCTCGGCCCACCCCAAGTCCACCCAGACCATCGAAATCATCGCCTTCGTCGCCAGCGACCAGATCCCCCTGCAAAACATCGACACGCCCTACTTCCTAGCCCCGGATAAACGCGGCGGCAAGGTCTACGCACTGCTGCGCGAAGCGCTGAAAAAAACCGGCAAGGTTGCCCTGGCCAATGTGGTGCTGCACACCAAGCAACACCTGGCTGCGTTGATGCCGCTGGAGTCGGCCCTGGTGCTGGTTATGCTGCGCTGGCCCGCCGAAGTGCGCAGCCTAGATGAATTGGAACTGGGCAGCGATGTGACAAAGCCGACCTTGGCCAAAGGTGAATTGGACATGGCCAAGCGCCTGGTGGAAGACATGAGCGCCGACTGGCAGCCCGATGAATACCGTGACAGCTTCCAGGACAAGATCCGGGCGCTGGTGGCGAAGAAGGCCAAGGCCGGCAAGATCGAAGACGTGGAAACGGCCGAAGGCGGCGAAGAGCGCAAGTCCGCCGATGTCATCGACCTGACCGAACTGCTCAAACGCAGCCTGGCGGGTAAACCTGCGGCGAAAAAAACCGCCGCAAAAAAATCCAATAACAAGGCCTCTTGAGCCTGCCATTGACGGGAGAACAACATGGCAAAGCCCCTGAGCGAGTACAACCGCAAGCGTGATTTCAAGATCACCGCCGAACCCGCCGGCAGCTCACCCAGCAAACGTAAAGCCTCGGCCTTAAGCTTTGTGATCCAAAAGCATGATGCGCGCAACCTGCATTACGACTTTCGCCTGGAACTCGATGGCGTGCTGTTGAGCTGGGCGGTGCCCAAGGGCCCAAGCCTGGACCCGAGCCAGAAGCGCCTGGCGGTGCATGTTGAAGACCACCCACTGAGCTATGGCAGTTTCGAGGGCAGCATTCCCGCCGGCCAATACGGCGCGGGGGATGTGATCGTGTGGGACCGAGGCATCTGGCAACCCCACGATGACCCGCGCAAGGCCTACGCGGCGGGCAAGCTCAAATTCACCCTGGTGGGTGAGAAGCTCTCCGGTGACTGGGCCCTGGTACGAACCCGGCTCAAGGGCAGCGGCGACAAGGAACAATGGCTGTTGATCAAGGAAAACGATCAACAAGCGCGCCCGGCCTCTGAATTCGATATTGTCGAGGCTGAACCCGCCAGCGTGCTCAGCGATGCGGTGGTGGGTAAGCCAAAAGCCAAGGCCAAACCCAAGGCCGCGCCAAAAGCCAAAGCACCCAAGCGTACCGCTGCCCTGCCGGATGAGTTCGCCCCTCAACTGGCAACCCTGGTGGACCGGGCGCCCGAAGGTGACTGGCGCTACGAGATCAAGTTCGACGGCTACCGCATCATGGCGCGCATTCGCGACGGCGAAGTGCGGCTGTTCACCCGCAACGGCCACGACTGGACCGAGCGCCTGCCGCGTCAGTGCAAAGCCTTGCAAGCCCTCAAGCTCAAGGACAGTTGGCTGGATGGCGAAGTGGTGAGCCTCAATGGCGACGGGTTGCCGGATTTCCAGGCGCTGCAAAACGCATTCGATATCGGCCGCAGCCTGGACATCGTCTATTACCTGTTCGACGCCCCGTTTCTGAACGGCCGCGACCAACGTGAAGACCCTGTCGAAGAGCGTCGCGCTGCGCTTAAATCCGCGCTTTCTGGCAGCCGAAGCAAACTGCTGCGCTTCTCCGAAGCCTTTGCCGCCAGCCAGCGCGATATTTTCGAAAGCGCCTGTGACCTGGCTCTCGAAGGCGTTATCGGCAAGCGTGCCGGCAGCCCCTACGTGTCGCGACGCAGTGACAACTGGATCAAGCTCAAATGCCGCCTGCGCCAGGAATTCGTGATTGTCGGCTACACCCGCCCTCAGGGTTCGCGCAGCGGCTTTGGTGCGCTGCTGCTGGCGGTCAACGATGAGGCCGGCCTGGTGTATGCCGGGCGCGTGGGCACAGGTTTTGATCAGGCGGCGCTGAAAAGCATCTATGCCAAGCTCACCCCACTTGAGCGCAAGGACTCGCCACTGCAAAAGCCATTGACCAGTGCCCAGGCCCGTGGCGTGCATTGGGTTGAGCCGAGCCTGGTCGGAGAAGTGCAATTTGCCGAATGGACCCGTGAGGGCGTGGTGCGCCAGGCCGCGTTTGTGGGCCTGCGTACCGACAAGCCAGCCTCGCAAATCGTTCATGAACAGCCGCGAGCGGCCAAGTCCGTCAAGGCACCCGAGGCATCGAAAGCCGGTAAAGCCCAGGCAACGGTGAAGAACGTGAAAATTACTCACCCCGAGCGCGTTATCGACAAGCACAGCGGCACGCAAAAACAGCAACTGGCGCAGTTCTACACCGATATCAGTGAATGGATCCTGCCGTTTCTGCGCGCACGTGCGGTGTCACTGCTGCGGGCGCCGGAAGGGATCGAAGGTGAGCAGTTCTTCCAAAAACACTCTGAGCGCATGGCCATCCCTCACATCAAGCAATTGGACCAGGCGCTGGATCCAGGCCATGCGCGCCTGATGGAAATAGACGGCGTGGATGCTCTGGTCGGCGCCGTGCAAATGGGCGCGGTCGAGTTTCACACCTGGGGTGCCACCGCAGACAAGATCGAAACGCCCGACCTGTTCGTGCTCGATCTCGACCCGGACCCAGCCTTGCCCTGGAAAGCCATGCTGGAAGCGGCCCAACTGACCCTGTCGGTACTGGATGAACTGGGCTTGCAGGCGTTCGTTAAAACCAGCGGCGGCAAGGGCCTGCATTTGATCGTGCCGTTGGCCCGGCGCGATGGCTGGGACACCGTGAAGGCGTTCGCCAAAGCCATTGCCCAATTCATGACCCGCCAACTGCCCGAACGCTTTACCGCCACCAGCGGCCCGAAGAACCGCGTGGGCAAGATCTTTATCGATTACCTGCGCAACGCCCGTGGCGCCAGTACCGTGGCGGCGTATTCAGTGCGGGCACGCCCGGGCCTGCCAGTGTCGGTGCCGGTGAGTCGAGAGGAGTTGAAAGGGTTGCGTGGCGCCCAGCAGTGGACAGTGGCGAACCTGCACCAGCGGTTGCAGGCATTGAAGGACGACCCCTGGGCGGGGTATGCCAATCGGCAGAAGATCAGCAAAAAGATGTGGGACAAGCTGGGCGCGGAGCCACCCGGGTGATCCGCGCCCTGAGCCAAGTCAGATAAGAATGAAGATCAGTGCCAGACCGGCAAAGATTGCCCACTTTTCCAGGTAGTAGCGCGTGCGATTGCGCTTTTTAAGCTCTTTGCCACGTAGGCGAATCTTGTACAAGCGAGTGAAGGCACGGTTGAGGCCGCCGGTCTTGTCGCCCTCGTCGTTGGGCGAGCCCGCGGCCGCCATCACGTTGCGGCTGAACCAACGGTTGAACGCTGCCGCCCAGCGGTACTTCATCGGCCGTTCGATGTCGCAGAACAGAATAAGGCGGTTCTGTTGCGTGGTGTTTTCCGCGTAGTGAATGTAAGTCTCGTCAAACATCACCGGCTCGCCGTCGCGCCAGTAATAGTTTTCACCATCCACGTTGATATAGCAGCCTGGATCGTTAGGCGTATCCAGCCCCAAGTGATAGCGGTAGGAACCTGCATACGGGTCACGGTGACGCACCAGCTTGGAGCCCGGAGGCAGCTCGGCGAACATCGCCGCCTTGATCGAGCCGATGCTCTGCACCAGTTCGGTGGTGCGGGGGCACAGCTTCATCGCCGAAGGGTGGCTGTCGCCGTACCACTTGAGATAGAAGCGCTTCCAGCCAGTCTTGAAGAACGAGTTGAAACCTACGTCGTTGTATTGCTCCGAGCGCTTGATCTCCCCTGCCCGCATCAGATTCTGGCCTTCTTCGCGGATCTCTTCCCAGTGTTCCTGCAATGGGCTCAGGTCTGGGAAGTCGCTGGGCGAGAGATAGGGACGGCTAGGCTGCTTGGAGAACAGGTACAGGAAACAGTTGATCGGCGCCAGGAACGTCGAGTGATCGCTAAGCTGGCGACCCAGCTTGTGTCGCACCCGACCGCGCAGGTGTACATACGCGATGGAAGCAACGTAGAGAGCAACAATGATGAGTTTCAAGGGATTCGTCACACGTCAGGGAGAGAACAGGCTGCTCCTGCGGGCTCACAACGGCCGAGGATGGATAAGCAGCACCTGAAATCACAATTCACATACAGGCAACACGGCCGGCGGGCTAACCGCCTGCGTGTAACCATTGGCGGTTATTTAGCCACACTTTGTAACCAAAGGTTAACTAAGAATTGTGAAAAGCTGTCTACTGAGTGTGCTGGGGGTATGGGCAGGCAGGCCCTTGAGCCTGCCTGTTTGAGGGCGTTTGCAGGGTTACAGCGGCGAATCTTTACCCTCGCGGCGATCACCTAATGCCGTATAGGGGACGGCCTGAGTGCGGCTGCGAACGAAGTAGCGGATCAGCGCAATCATCAGGCCCAGCAGCAGGCCACCCACGAGACTCAACGCGATGACCAGCGGCTTTTTCGGCTTGATCGGCGACAGAGGCTCCTGGGCTCGACGGTCAATCGTCACCAGTTTGAGGTTGCTCATGTCGATGTTCAAACCCCGCAACCTGGCGACTTCAGCGCGAAGCGGCTCGACGTCCTGCAAGAAGATGTCTTCATTGCCACGCTTGCGCAACACTTCAACCTCACGGTTGCTTTCCAGCAGTTGCAGGTCTTTGCCGATCTCGGCAATGCGCGGGTTGGTAAAGTCATCGCTGGTACGCTGTTGCAGTGCGGCGCGCTCAGCTTCCAACGCCTCGGTCCCCATGAAATACAGCGGGATCTTCTGGTTGTTCACCTCGGTACGCATGACCTGGCTCGAACCCGTGCGGGTGGAGTCGGCCATGGAGGACGGCGTTGTCGGTGTACGGATGCCCATGGACTTGGCAATGCTGATGGCTTCGGCCAACTCGGCCAGGCGGTTGGTGCGTTCCATCTTCATCTGCAGGCGCAAAGCGCTGAGCTCATCCTGCAGTTGAGCACGCTTGAGCCGGTCGGCTTCCAGCAGCTTGGCGATCTTGGATTCTTTATCGGTATCGTAGTTGGCGCGGGCGGCGTCGATCTTGCCCTTGAGCTCGCTCAAACGGTTATTGACGATAACCTTAAGGTCAGCACCCACCTGCTGACGCTCGGCGGCAATGGCGTAGTCCACAAAACCGTTGAGGATCGCGACACCATCGACGTCGGTCGGGTATTGCAACTCCAGACGGATATAGCTACTCAACGAATCGGACTTCTTGGGATCGGGCAAAATCAGATTGACCGAATTGCGGTTGAACGCCTCAAAGCTCTGCTCAAGGGTTTGCCCCGGTTTCTTGAATGCCTTGAACAACTCCTCATGGTCCTTGAAGAACCCCAGGCGCGCATCATAAGAGTCCAGCTGTGCACCCACTTTGAGCAACGCATCGGCAGGCGGCAACTTATACACTTCCGAACGGTTCAAGGCGTCTAGCTCGTTGATTGCAGCAGGCCGCAACACACTGCTGACTTCATAGGTCTTGGGTGCCAGGAAGGCATAACCTGCGCCTAATACCCCGGCCAGAAGCGTACACCCGACCACCAGCTTTTTTTGTCGCCAGATGGCGTGAAACAATTCAAATAAATCAATTTCATCAGACGCTGCGGAAGGCGGAAGCGGGGAAGTACGATTCAAAATAAGAACACCTTAAAATAATACTAAAAGGCCATCATTCTCAGAAGTCTGAATGACTTCAAAAATCAGGGACAACGCCCTGGATACGGCAGACCAATGGCGATGTGACCACTCAGTCCCCTGAAATATCCCACAAACTTAGGGATTATTTCGGTTTCATTTCGGTGAGTAAGCCAAATGACACAGCCATGTCAGACTGATCTGGTTGCAAGCGTAGTCAATACAACATGAAAAAGCTGTCAAATACCTGTCTTATAAAGAAAAAAATTTCGCCTACAGGTGGAACAGTGTCAGCCTCAATACAATTGAACATTTTTTTGAACAGCAATAAGGAGTTTGCATGTCACCGCTTTCAGCCTCCGACTTTCACGCACTGCAAGGCACTTGGGAACAAACAGCCCTTGAAGACAGTGGCGTGCTCAACCCCGTGGATGCCCACAGCGCGCCAGGAGCGATCACGACAATTGCAGGGGATCGCTTCGAAGTGACGACGGTCAGTGGCGAAATATTATTGGCGGGTCGGTTCGTACTGGACGCCAGTACCACGCCCAAAAGCATTACCTGGACAGACGACATAGGTGATGACGCAGGCAAGCAGCTCCCCGCCAGTTACCGGCTCGACGGCGATGATTTCGTATTTATCGCAGCGGATGAAGGCATGCCCAGGCCCACCGTGTTCAGCACCGGCCCGGGGCAAACCATGCGCACTTTCGTGCGGCGCTCATGAATGCCCCTCTGTAGGAGCGAGCTTGCTCGCGAAAAACCCACAGACGCCGCGTTCATTCAGGCAACACGCGTTACCGTTAACGTTTTTCGCGAGCAAGCTCGCTCCTACACGTCATCCGATTTGATCACGGCATTTTCACAAGGCCTTCACTTTTCGATCTATAAGGTCAGGCCTACCTACTCCAGTGAATCCCTTGGCCCGCCTTCTCCTCGCGGGCCTTTTTTTGCGTGCGCAAACCGTGATCAGCCATCACGCCTGGTTGCTGTCAGGGTAAAGCACAGGGGCAGTTGCGCGGCCTGATGCTCATATTGATCGTAGAGTTCTTCCCGGTTGCAATGCGGATATTCCTGCAAATGAGCGATCTGCAACTGCGCTGCGATAGCTCCGCTGACCACACTGCCCAGGGTATGCACATACCAATAGGACGTCGGCCCGGGCCGCTCCTCCTTCCCTTCATAGACAATTGCCTCCTGCAGCACACAGGGTTCACGCTGGAAGTAAGAACTGGCAGGCAACATCGGGTTGGCCCCACAGGGGTCAAACACCTCAAGAAAGGGATGGGTTTCGTACATGACCAACGTGCCGCCGGGCTTCAGCACACTGGCAACCTGGCGCATGAACAGCGCCACATCCGGCATCCAACCCAGCACGCCAATGGTCACCAGGGCAATATCGAACCGTGCCTGCAAACGCTCGGGCAAATGGTGGATATCGGTCTCAATGAACTCAGGGCTGTGTGGCGAGACCTCGGCCAATTCCCGCGCCTGTTCAAGAAACGCCCCGGACTGATCAACCCCCACCACCGAACGCGCCCCCAAGCCATACAACGAAAGGCTTTCGCGCCCGTTGTTGCAGCACAACTGCACCACGTCCTTGCCCACCACGCCCGCTTCTTGCAGCAAGGTGGTGAGGGTCGGGTCAAGGCAGGAAAAATCAGGCTTGGCTACCGAGGCCAGCAGTGCCGCCCAGGTCGCGGTATTTTTGTGCAACCCGGCGGATTCGTCCCAGGCATTTCTATTGCTGGCGATCGCCTCTTGCGCTGAGGGCATGTCCATTGCTTCTCCAGAAATTCATTACTGTGGGCTTTGGAAAGTAAGTTAAATGCGCGCAGGAGGAAAGCCTCCCCGACCGCGAAACTTATCACCCAGCCCACAGGTCACTAACCCAACGCGCGTTCAGCCCCTGAACGCCGCTCTTGAAGGTCGCACCGTGGCCCGTCATTCAGACCTGCGCATCGCTTTATCCCTGGACAGCCTGAACTTCTTTCTCGCCGATGTGCGCGACGGTCTCGGACCGTACCTGGCGATCTACCTGTTGGCCGTGCATCAATGGGAGCCGGCCAGTATTGGTGTGGTCATGACCCTGGCAGGCATCGCTGCCTTGCTGACCCAAGGCCCTGCGGGTGCGCTGATCGACCGCACCCGCAGCAAACGCGCGGTGGTTGCCATCGCCGCGCTGCTGGTGACGGGCAGTTGCCTGATGCTGCCCTTCGTCAGTTCATTTGGCTGGGTGGCGTTGACCCAGGCCGCCAGCGCCGTAGCTGCCTCTGTCTTTGCCCCGGCAATTTCCGCCATCTCGCTGGGGATCACCGGGCCGCGCGCCTTCACCCGGCGTACCGGGCGCAACGAAACCTTCAACCACGCCGGCAATGCCGTGGCCGCTTTACTGGCCGGCGGTCTGGCCTACCTGTTCGGGCCGGTGGCGGTGTTCTACCTGATGGCCTTTATGGCGGTCGCCAGTGTTATTGCGGTCAGTTGCGTGCCGGCCAAGGCGATTGACCATGAGGTCGCCCGTGGTTTCGATCCGGCCCATCACACCGACCATGAACAACCCTTGGGCCTGAACGCGTTGCTGGCCAACCAACCGCTGCTACTGTTCGCCATCTGCTGCGCACTGTTTCACCTGGCCAATGCCGCAATGCTGCCGCTGGTCAGCCAGAAACTGGCGCAAATCAATCTGCAGATGGCCACCCCGCTGACTTCAGCCTGCATTGTCGCCGCACAGTTGGTGATGGTGCCGATGGCCTGGCTGGTCGGGCTCAAGGCCGATATCTGGGGGAGAAAGCCTTTGCTGCTTGCCGGTTTCCTGATACTGCCGCTGCGTGGCGTGCTCTATACCTTGTCCAGCGACCCCTACTGGCTGGTGGCCGTGCAGATGCTCGACGGTATCGGCGCCGGCATTTTCGGTGCCCTGTTCCCGGTGATCGTCAAGGACCTGACCCAAGGCACCGGGCGCTTCAACGTCAGCCTGGGCGCCCTCTCCACGGTATTTGGCCTGGGCGCGGCACTCAGTAGCAGCCTGGCCGGTTTCGTGGTGCAGCAGGCTGGCTACAACGCGGCCTTCCTGACGTTGGCGGCGGTTGCCGCCGTTGCCTTGATGCTGTTGTGGCTGGCCATGCCGGAGACCTTGGCAAAACCATCCTTCGCTCGCCATACAACTGTCGCCTGACATATGCGCAATGCGCGTCAAACTCCAACACAACCCCCCAATTTTGTGTTCGGCGACCGGGCGTCCTCAATACTGGTTAGTCAGTAACGATCCCGGCGCGGATATTGAAAACAGTTCGTCCAGCAACTGAAGCGAGTTCGACCGTTGGCTGCCTTCAGCCCGGATTCGGTGGCCGCAAGATCCTCCTGATCATCTTCGAGTGGTCGCCTGGCTGAGTACAGAGGAGGAAATCGCTCGTCTCTTCTGCCATAGCCGGACTTTTAGGGCAAAGACGCATCTCCGCCCAGTGACTGATACAAGGTGTTCAGATTCTGCAACTGGCTCAACCTCGCTTGCGCAAGTTGCAGCTCAGCATTTCGGTGCGACTCCTGAGCATCAAGCCAAAATCGCAAAGCAACTGCGCCGGCGCGATAGCGGATCTCATACAAGCGTTCCGCCTCACCCGCAGCGACTACGTTCAGCGCCTGAAGCTCAGCCTGCTCAGCCAGATGGCTACGTGCAGACAACGAATTCTCGACATCTGCAAAGGCCTGATAAAGCGTCTGGCGAAACTCTATGACCGCACTTTCATATTGGACCTGCGCAATTTCAGTATTGAAACGCAAGGCCTTGAGGTCGAGAAATGGTAGCGCCAGACCCGCGCCCAGCGTAGCCACTGGATTGGCCAACACGCTACTCAGCGTGTCACTGGTGGAGCCCATGGCACCTGTCAGCGTCAAAGTCGGATAATAACTGGTGCGCACAACATCTACGTTTGTCAGACTCTGCCGCAAATTGAGCTCTGCTGAGCGCAGGTCCGGGCGACGGCTCAAGAGCGCCGCAGGTAATCCCTCCTCTACGGCAGGTAGTGCCCCCATGGGTAACGCCTGAGGCTCCTGGCCCAGCACTTCCTCCAGAATATTGGTCGCAGGTGCCGTGTTGAACAGTATCGCCAGCGCGTTGCGCGTCTCGACTTGCGCTTGTCGCAGTTGAGAAAGGCTGCTTCGCTGGGTCAGCACCGTTTGCTCCGCCTCACGTCTTTCCAGCGCCGAAACTGCGCCCGCAACTGATTGAGCCTGTACGAGTTGTTGCGTCCGCTGTGCGGTCGATAAACTTTTTTCGGCCGAGGCGACGCGCTGGTTGAAATACGCCAGCCTCCAATAGAGATCGGCCGTCGTACCCACGACGTTGAGGCGTACAGTTTCGCGATCCGACTGGGATGCTTCCAATGCCCAACGAGCGATATCTCGCTCGCGAGAGAGGCGCCCCCAGAGGTCGACCGTGTAACTCACCCCAACTCTCATCGAGCTGGAGCGGGTATTTGGATACCGGTCACCGTCGAGTCGACGCCCATTTGCGGCGTTTACGTTTCCTTGAGGACCAAACTGCAGTGGATCACCGGCCAGCGCAGCCACTAATTGAGCCTCTCGCACATTTAACGCGGCTTTGGCCAAATCGTTATTGCGTGCCAAAGCCGAGTCAATAAGCCGATTGAGCTTCGGGTCATAAAAACGTTGCCACCAGGGCGAGCCACTCGCGCCCCCAAGTGCTCCTGCTTGTTTCCCGCCGGCATAAGCCCACTGGTCGGGCACTCCCGGTGTCTTCTTTTCGGAAGGTCCACCCGAGCACGCGATCAACATGAGCGTTGCGCCAGTTATCAGGCACAACCTCACGCCATGCACGCCGACAGCAGCCACTCCAGCCTCAGTATCCTGTCGGGAAGACACGTGCGCACTGATGCATTTCGCCAAAATATGCATGATCAGTATTGAACGTCTCTGGAGGCAGAAACTGCCATCGACATTTGCGCAAGCAGCGACGGCAATTGCGATATATCGTTGATAAGCGGCACCGAGTGTCGAACAGAAACAGGGGCAGCCTTGTTTCCTTCCGCTATCCAAACTGCACGCATACCTGACTCGATAGGCGCCAATACGTCTTTATGCCACGTGTCGCCGACAAACACGACCTGCTCCGGGACCGCGCCTATGCGCCTGAGCAGTATTTCGAAAAATACAGGGTGAGGCTTCCTGAAACCAATCTCGCTGGAGATGATAACGGCAGAGAACTCATCGGCAATGGCTGCTCGCTGGAGAGACTCGATTCTGACTTTAGAGGAACGTAAAGTATTGGAAGCCAGGCCGATCTTGTAACCTTGGCTCTTGATTTCACGCACTGCCGCCGCTGCAGCGGGAGTTACTTCACCGTCGCCGAGCTGTCGGAGAAAAGAGTCAACAACATGCTGTGTACCCACAAACGGGATATTGAGTTCACGTAACACATCGTGAAGGATCGTGCACAGACTGACGTCCAGCCCCAACGCTCTACCACGCTCATCGGCCCCTTCCCAACTTCGCTGCAATATGTGAAGAAATTGCTCGCGCTGTTGTGGGGGCAGCACACGTGAAAAATACGCACCCAGGTTGTTGCAGGTTACCCGTGGACTGGGTAAAGCGAGCGTTCCGCCGTAATCAAATATCACCCATTTTTCTTCGATGCTCATTTTGGACTTCCAGCCTGTTCAAGATAGGTTTCGTAATAAGCGTCATAAATGCCCGACTCCAGCAGCACGTCATCCACTTGATTCAAGTTAATACCGGTGCAGAACTTCTCCGGCGTTCTAATGCCACTCGCCAACAGAATCAGCACTGCGGAGCGGAAAATATCACCGGCTTTATTGGGAATCGAATCAGACTCAAACAAGTTGACCGATCGACCATCCCCCAATTGATAAAATACTCGTCCACCGGCCAATCGATATTCGTTACCGAATCCGGGAATATTGACAATCTGCTGTTTACCAAGATTCTTATTTATTTCGGACAGATCCCGAGTCGCAATACCGGTCAAATAGCAACCGTTTGGAATCAGGTCTAGATCCTCTGCGCCTATAGAAACTTCGCCGGAACAACCCACCACCAACATTGGCTTATGCTGTTCAAGAGCGGCTCTCAACGAGGAGAATGTACGGAAACCTTCTTCAGCTGCACAGATAAGCGGAATTTTATGTACATCGACGACTACAACCTGACAGCCAATAGATCGAAACTTCTGAGCCAATGGCCGTCCGGCATTCCCGTAACCGGCAATAATCACCGTTCTACCGGAAAATTTTTCGTCACCTAGCATGTGCCTGACTCTTCTGAAACAGGCATCGGATATTTCGGGATAAACCAACGCTGTTTTGAGTTTCGATCGCGCCAGGTCCAATATCGGCATGGAGAGCGAAGCCAGCTTGCTCAAGCGCTTGATACCGATGATTGTCAGTTCGATCGTGAAATCGATCAGATGCTGTCGCTGCCCGAACACCATTGGCATCAACGCGCCGTCGTCGATCAGGATAACTCGGCGTCCCGCAGCCTTGGCCTGGAGCACAAACTGCTCAATCAATCCATAAACCGATGAAGTGTTTTCATCGAAGGCTTTTGAGTCAAACGCGGCGTTGTCAAACAAGCCAACATTGAAATGCAGGCTCTTGAGGTAAGATGCAATCCTGTCGCGCTTCAGCGTACGGTCCCCCTTGGACAAGGCAAATATCCAGCGAGGATTGATACCGGAGTCTTTGCATGACAGAAGAAATCCCAGGTTATCTTCCAGAAAGTGATCGCGAAATATCAGCGCAACGTTATCGCTCTCAAAATTATGCTGCGCACTCACGCTCGCTAAAAGTGGAAACCCACCGCGGATAAGATCCACTTCGTCACTGGAGTACGATGAACAGTAAACGCGCAAAAAATCAACGGCAAGCAGATAGGCTTGATTCGATATCGCATCCGAATTCCGAGAAATAATCATGATATCCGTCATCTGATGACGGGCTGCAAAGGGCGATGACACTGCCGTTCTTTTCGCATCGGCAGACTTGGCTGCAATTGTTATCTCGCAGGATTTATGTGAAAAAACGACATGCGACAGACCTCGACTGACCTCCCAGTCGGACGCCGTAAAAAATATATCCAGGGTTTGAACGATTGCTTCAATCAATTGCTCGGGCTCACCCTGACACTGAAAGGCCTCAAAGGTCCCGCGTTCAATATCCGAAGCGATGTGTTGGTCCAACTGAACGATACTTTCCATAATTCCCTTTGACCTGCGACAGACTTATTAATTATTCATCGTTTTCAGAAGCACTGCGGCTTCCGCAGGCGAAAGGACTGACGCGATGCGTCCTTCGCTCATCAATAGGATTCGATCGACCGACAGTACGGTTTCTGGTCGATGCGCGATAATGATGCGGGTGATCTTCAGTGATTTGATCGCCCGACTGACCGCTCTTTCATTGGTGACATCAAGGTGACTGGTGGCCTCATCAAGCAGCAAAATGCGAGGGCGTTTATATAGCGCCCTCGCCAGAAGGATTCGTTGCTTTTGACCGCCGGAGAGTACCGCCCCCATGTCCCCTACCAATGTGTAGTACTGCATGGGCATCGCTTCGATCTCTGCGGAAATGTTCGCCAGTTCCGCGCACTTCGTAACCCATTCGAAGTCGATTTCGCTATCAAAACCAGCGATATTTTCAACAATTGAACCGCCGAAGAGCATGTCATCTTGCAAGACGGTACCCAGCATCTTTCTGACGTTCTCGACACCCATGCTGGCGATATCTTCTCCACCGATGAGAATTCGTCCCTTTGCGCCCTGATAAATACCGAGAATGACATTGAATATTGTCGATTTACCACAACCCGACGGACCGATAATGGCAACCGACTCGCCGGCCTCTACTTTGAAATCCAGGTCATCAATTACGTTCTTCTCGAAGAGCGAGTATTGAAAGAAAACATTCCGGCACTCCAACGTCGCAGGTAACCGATTCGGTTCAACGTCAACCGTATCACCGACACTTTCAGGTGTTGACAATACGATGTCACTCAAACGATCTGCCTGCAGTTGGATATTCTGAATTATAAACAAATTATCGATCAACGCCGCCACTCTGGTTTCAAATAGCATTTTATATCCCAGAAACGCGATCAGTGCGCCAACCGTATACTCTTTGTCAATCACCAACAGCGCCCCACACCAGATCACTACAATATTCTGAACATCAAAGATCAACGCGCGGGCAAACTTAAACCAGATCTCCATCTTTTGAGTATTGAGTTTGGCGTTGGTTTGTTTGACGAATAGGGACATCCAGGCGAGTCTACGATCACGCTGCTGACCGTAGAGTTTAATCTGACGGATACCGCGAATGGTTTCGAGCAAATACGAATTCTGTTTGGCACTGTGAATGATTTCATTTCTGGATGAGTCCAGTAGCGCAGCGTTCATTAACCAACGAACCATAAAATAAAGCAGTGTACTCAGCAGGACGATCCCTCCCAACAATGGCTGGTAGAACAACATGATCACAATGACAACTACTGAAAAAATCCCATCCAGAACGGATTCGATAAAAGAGGTTGTCAGCATCCGTTGAATAGCATCTATACCTCCGAACCTCGACGTTACGTCTCCCACGTGTCTTTTCTCAAAATACTCAAGCGGCAACGACAACATGTGTTCAAGGATATTGTCTTTCCATTGCACATTAAGGCTGGTTCCCAAATACATAAGAAACCAACTTCGGACCGAGCCAATGAGATTCCTAAGCAAATAAACCACGGCAAAGCCAGCAGCTAACACTGCAAAAATATATCGATCATTCGCACCGATCGCGTTATCAACTACCATTTGGATGTAAAACGGCGCAAGGGCAGTAAAAAACTCCAAGGCAAATGCGAGCAAAAGTACAGAAGCAATCGCCCGTTTTCGTCTGCGTAGCTTGCCCATCAATTGTGCAAGCGGAACATTCCTTTTAGGCTTCTCAGGCACGAAGTCCGGGTTTGGCCAGATTTCAACGGCGACACCCGTGAATGATTGGGATAGTTGCTCAAGCGGAAGCCGCCGTTCACCATGCGCCGGATCAACAACAATGGCGTGGTCTGTACCGATACTTTTTAGCACCACGAAATGATTGAAATTCCAATGCAGAATGCATGGCAGTTTCATTTGCCGCAGCCCAGTAAGGCCGGTACGAATGGGGCGGCTGGAAAGGCCGTTGTGTTTGCACACCCTTAACAGCGAACCAAGAGAAATTCCTTTCAGCGAAACCGCAAACCTGAGACGCAAGTCGCGCAAGGTTACATGGTGGCCGTAATAGTTAGCCAGCATCGCCACGCACGCCAGACCGCATTCAGTAGATTCGGTTTGCAAGACAGTTTGAAATCGCGACTCAAACAACCGAGAAAAGTACGACCTGTTTTTCATAATGGTGACTATTTAAGTTTTTCAGAGAGTGAAAAAAAAGGACGAAGGAGCCATTGGTAGATTTTGTGCTGCTCCAACATGATGTCTGCGTCAATGATAAGCCCTGGTTTGAGGTTATACGTCGATCCACTCCCGTTGATGGTCTGTGACTCGATTCTTGCCTTGACCAGATACATGGGCTCGGTAATGGAAAGCTTTGAGCCCAAGGCTATTTCGTCCGGTAGCAATGAAGTACCAGAGATCGAATAGACAATGCCCTTACCTTGGCCAAATTGTTGGTAGGGATAAGCCGAATAGCGGAGATAGACCGCATCTCCTTTCTTGATAAATCCAATGGCAGCCGCCGGCACAAGGAGACGAGCCTCCAGTTCAGACCCAGAAGGTAAAATGAACGACACGGGCTTGGTGTTTTCATAGTAGGAGCCATTTGATCCCTGAATGGCGGTAACTACACCAGCGACGGGGGACTTCACGACGATACCTTTTTGATACTCCGCAGCGAGGATCTGCTCCTCAAGTGCCAACAGGTCACCTTTGATCTGCAACTGTCGATTACCAAATTCAGAAGTGGCCTTTTTTCTATCGAACGAGAAACTCGCGATATCTCGAACTACGGCTTCAAGTTGCCTTTGCCGCTCGCGATAATCGATTTGACTGTTCAAGGCAGTAATAGTCTTCTCAGTCATTGAGTCATCGGAAATCGCCTCCTGCAGGCGCGCTTCTTCGTACTTTTTAAGACTGGTGGATAAAAGCACATTCTTCTTTTTAACGTCGTTGAGCTGTGCAGCAATCAGCAACTTCTCACTTTGTTTCGACTCAATCTGACTTGTCAGGCTACGTAGATACTCGGCATTGGCTATTTCTTCACTTTCCAACTGACGCTGCAACAGTTCCTTGCGTTCGATCAGCAGGCCAATGGTTTCAGTCGATGTTCCACGGCTCTCCGCGCCAAACACCTCAGTGGAGACTACGAACAGAGGGTCGTCCTGTTTGACGACTTGGTCTTCGGACACATAGTATCTTTTTATAACACCTGATTTAGGCAGATATACAGGAAAAGCGCCCTGAGTAGAGAACAACTCACCCTTGACATTAACTCTTTTTGTATACGAACCAAAAACGAAGAAAGCAATCAATAACGCCAGCGTCAAAGTGACAATAATCAGAATGGCACGATAAGAGTCGGGTAAAAACAGCAATACTTCGCCATAGAGCGTTTTCGAGTCCTTCCTCGCGTCCAAAGCTTTCTGTCTGAATAGTTCTTTCTTTTCCATATTGGCTACTCAGGCCTTTGATCTGGCCACGTGCCGAAGAAGACATCCAGGTCGGCAGAGAGAAACTCACCTTCGACCACATGTTGTTCTATAAATTCAGCATATTGATAAATGAAGCAGAGCAGTTCGGACTTCAACCCTTGATGGATTTCCACGAAACTCACGCTGTTTTCCTGAGCCGCAGTAACGGACCAACTCGCTAATTCTATGAAGCGGGTAGTGGCTACACGCTCACCGCCTAAAGCGCGTGACAGGTTTCTGGCACGCTTAAATAATAGGTGCTCAAATGGGTTCTTCATACGAGAAATTTTTTTAGCCACCAAGCAATGCGGTGTTGCGAATTTTTGTATATCCGCTTTTGCTTCATACCCGGGTGTTTGACGCCAGAGCCAGCAGCGCATGGTTTCGTATATGAGACAGGCGAATTCAAGCTCTTCGATCATTTGTGCCGAGTCACATATGATTTCAAGCTCGTCTACCGAACTCATCAAGTACTCATCAGCCTGCGCAGCCCCGTCACACGACTCAGTAATTAATGAAAGATACCTGATTATCGTTGTCTTCGAGGCTGCACAAGACTCCTTTGCACCCACCAGATGTCCGCGAGTATCCGCGTACTCGTAGAGTTCTCCAGGCGTCATTCTGACTCCCGCCAACGTGCCATTGTATTCCAGGGCTACCAATGACAACAGATTCATCAAACCATGAAAGAATCGTGAGGCAACCGAGCATACCGCCGGAATGGACGCACTCTCATTGAGCAGCATTCTGCAGAAAAACAAACTGGGAGATTTGTAACCCATGTAGGAAAGTGCGTACAACTGAGCCATATCTGGCCCAGATCCTCCACCGTCATGCTGATCAACCAGGTACTTCCCCATCCCCCTTATCAAATCCGTAACGGTATCTTGATGACGCGAAAGCGACTTTAACGACTCCACATTGATGGGCTTGTCTACCTTGCCCCGTGAATCTGAGTAAGGACACACTTGATACGCGGTACTATCAAGTTTGTACAACAAAGATCGGCCCTCAAGAACAGGACGCTGTTCATCATCCAACCTGTCAGTGGGGCAGAAAAGCAGAAATACCTTATTACGCCTCATGTAATCGACGTCAAAAGGGTACGGCAATGAAAAAGTCATTCGTGGAATCCGCAGAACCTTGGACGCATGGCAGGAAAGGACGGATAAAAACACCCGTCCGTAAATAAATCGGGCGTATTAAAGAAGCTCTATAACGCCATGCGTTGCCAAGAGGTAAAGCAATTCTGAAAGTTGTGCTTTGGGAAAATCTGGAAAGCCTATTTCAATTTCAGCAACGGTTGTCGTCGGATGCTTAGTGAGGAAGATCTTTAAGCTCTGGAGCTCATCTTTGAAAGAAAACTTTCCATTGTGATTGATGACATAGTCCTGAGCAAGATCAGAGCGCAATATGTTATAGCGGATGCCTGTATGACCAGCAAGGGTCTTGATACTCAAATCGCCTAGCGTCTCCAGACTTAAGCGTGTTTCGAGAACCTGTTCGCCGACATGTTCTTCCATGAACCGCTGGTAGCAAGCCGGATCGTTCATGAGTTGCCCGATGTGTTCGCTCAATGCACGGATCGTTTGATGATCCTGCTCATGACTTTCCAAGGCGATTCGAGCATGAACGCAATCTGGGAGTTGACGAAATACCCATCGCACATAATCGACACCGAAGGCAGGAAAGGTACCTATCGCCAGATGAACCGTTGGCTCGCCCAAGGGGGTGACGTTATGCCACCAGCCACGAGGGATATAAAGAATATCGCCCTCTTCAAGAATGAAATCAAGATAAGGCTTTTCTGGGCACGGGTGCTTATGCTCCAGATATTTGCTCTGATGCATATAGAGTGGCGCGTCAAACGTGGGCTCGTAAATAACCCAGCGCTTTCGCCCCTTCAACTGTACCGCAAAAACATCTCGTGAGTCCCAGTGCTCGCGGTAGGCGTCAGTTTCACCAAACGCGATGTAAGCAGAGGTGACTGTCTGTCTACCCGTAAATTGAGCAATGTCTTTGGCATAATCGTTAAAAGCCGGCTCATCGTAGATATTATTAGCTACAACCGTGCCGCCTTGACGAAGAAAATCATAGAGCGCAGGCTTGTTCAGCTTTCTTCGTACATCACCGACATGAAAATAGGTGTGGACATACTTATCCTTCGCCATATTTCCATGAGGGAAAGAAACACGAAAATTTTCCGACTGTGGATCACACCTGGAAATGATGTCATTGATATCAGACCACTGCACATTGTAGGTATCTACCGCTTTCTTTATAACAAACGGCAAACGCTCCTGATATTCTTTCTTGAAGCTTTCAGCGCTAATCTTGAAATCGATTGTCATTTTTCACGGCTAACTGAGTATTTTTCTAATTTTATTGAGCCGCAAGAAGCCTATTCCCATTTCGGCGAATCCGAAATTAGTCTTCCCCAACCCCCTGATGTCGGCGAGTCAATGATAGTTTTATTACAAACTCAGCCCAAGCGAAAATAGGCCGCATGAAAATACTGCGAACATCGCTTTTATGGGTATTCCGACTAAAAACCGACTGCCAGAATTACTGGCAGCCAGCCTTAAACTAACCGTCAGCTATAAGCAGTGCCGCAGTAGGAACCACCGGCTTTGGCGGCCCCCGAAATAAGCAGGATCTCCTCCGAAGTCAGTTCTCGCGCAAAAGCGTCAACAACATCACCATAGGTAGCATGGTTGCTGTTCAGACGTTCTAGATTGAGTTGGTTGCCGGCGGGCTCGATCATGAGCTTAGAGGCCAGGTGTTGGGTGTTAGACATAAACAGGTTCTCCTTTCCTTTATTTTCGATAGGTAAAACTCGATATCTTATAGTTTTACCAGCGGAAACCTAGCCATCCTTTTCGCTAGTGCGACGGGCACTTTTTTACGACAGAGAGACCGCTGTAGCCCGCGCCGCGCTGTCGAAATGGTTGTCAGATTTATTGTTTTACCGCCACGTGGAATGCTATTGAATTTTCGCTGTAACTGCAACAGTGCATTACACATATAGTGTACATCTATTCAATATTTTGTTGTTTTAGCCCACCAAGGAGTGCGGTGTAACGAAAAGGGGCTTCTGCAACTCCCCGCCGCCCGGAGAAAAACGCGGCACGCCGAAGTCCGATTCGCGGCCAAGCAGGCTATTTTTGTAATTTCCATCTACGGAAACCTCTTTCCCGGTGGCCATGGATTCATAGATAGCAGAAAGAATGTCTACCGTCTTGCGTCCTTCCACGCCGTCAACAGCCCCCTTCTCACCGGTTCTAAGAGCACGCACCACATCGGCCAAATAAGCCGTGTGACCAAAACCGTATACCGAGTCAGTGAGTTCACAGGAACTTGTCAGAACCTGTTGATCGTAGGGAGTCGCTGATTGAAACTTCCAGGTCCTCACTTCGTTAAGTGCGACACCGGACAGTTCCACAGAGCCAAATTCTCCCAGGACGGAAAGCGAACCTTCAAGGTCGCCTGGCCTTGTAGCGGTTGTAGCTTCCAGCACTCCAATCACAGGTCCGTTCGTAAATACGGCCACACCAAGGTCTTCTGCTTCGATCGGCGCGCCTACTCGAGTACCTCTCGCAAAGACATAATCGGGAACGCCCATGATCGATTGGATCAGGTCGATGTAATGGCATGCCTGGTTAGCGAATACACCACCATCGTATTTGTAGGTGCCACGCCATTGATCCTGTTCGTAATATTCATTATGCCGTGCCCACCTTACGCGAGCAGTGACCATGAAAACCCGGCCGAATCGTCCCTCTTCCAGAGCGCGCATCAGCAATTTTACCGGCCTGTTGTATCGGTTTTGCTTGACAACAAAGAGTCTGATGTTCGCGTTCGCGCAGGCTTGAATCATGGCATCGGCATCCTGCATGGTCAGCGCCATGGGCTTTTCTACCACCATGTGCTTCTTATACTTGACCAAGTCCAGACAGTGCTCGGCATGCAACCCACTTTCAGAAAGGATGTTAACTACATCGATTTCGGGATGCGACTGCAGCATTTCGTGCTGGCAGCGATAGTAAGGAATCTCCAGGCGCAAACCGAGCGCTTTCGCTCGTTCGTACTTTACGTCACATACCGCAATCAATCGGCTTCCAGGCAGTTTATTGGAAGTGAATGCCTCCGCATATTTTCTGGATATCCGTCCACAGCCGACCAAGGCGAAATTGAGTCCGCGTCCTTCCACATTCAGCTCCTTATTTTTAGGTTTTATAGTGCGCCCAGCGCCTTGAGAAATTGCTGATGCTGTTCCAGCGTCGAACCGCACTCTTCGCTGAAGGGTCCACTTCCGACCTCAAACAAGAGGCTCAATTGTTCGCAGGACACGCCCATTGCCAGCACAAACCACACGAGCACACTTTGCTGCGACGCCTCATAAATTCGGTCATCGCGAGTTATCCGCCACTTCTCATTCGCCCTCAACGCAAATGCCCATGGATTTCCCTGGCAGGGCGCGCTCAACGTCGGAAATGCAATAGCCTTGGCCGCGCCGGGGAAAGCTACATAAAAGTGCAGTTGGCGGAAAAACATCAGAGCAGCCTCTACCCACTGCCATTGCGCCAAGTAATCGCCCGACGGGCCGCCAATCAAGAAACGGTCGATTGAATCAAGTAATGCTTGCTCCAGTGGCAGGCGTCTGGCTCTTTTCACGCGCCATTTCGCTTTCGGATAGGCATCCCCTTCAAGAGCTAAAACAGCATCGACACCTAACCCGACTAACTCGCGAACAGCAATCACCGCGCTCCGGTAGTCTTCCGTCAAGCGCGCACCAAGAATGTCCTGATAGATATTCATGGATTTGGAAATGTAGTAGTCCGCCATTTTCACAGAGAATTCGCTTAGCGAGAAATCTGACTTGAGTTCGACGAAGTCGTCATGCCCATGCAAGACGAGGCAATTTGCGTATTTGTAAGCCAGTTCGAGGGTGCGTGATGATAGCGGACTGTAGACAGGAATCTGCGTTTTCCCAATGAGGCGCTTGAACTCATCACGTGTAATGTTTTCGACTTGCGTCCAGCCGAGGGATAGCGCGATTTGGCGTTGAAAATTCTGCCACCAATCGCCAGACAGACGCACCTCGGATATCACCACCAGATCGATGTCGGATGTCGGCGTGCCAAGCCCCTGACTCCAAGAACCAATGAGCAGCACACAAAGGCTGTGGCTGGCCGGGACTAAAGTGAGGGCATCTTTTACAGTGTGCTCGATGGTCTCGATATCACGCTTGCGGACAGAGCTTGGAAGCATTTGCGACTCCTGATATCAGATCTGCTAAAAATTGACTGTTACCGCGCGCTCTCGTTACTTGCACTTGAGCGACCAGCCTCTCAACCAATGTGAACCTGGCCATTTGGTCCGCCGACGAATTCAGAATGGAAAGAGGAAAATGAAATCTTTCCAACACTTGGTCAAAGCCGGTCGAGGCGTTCAAATACAGATCGGTGAGGGTTCGTCGGCTGACCTCTGGATGCTCCTCGTGCGCAAAGTGCTTGCCTCGCTGATTGGATTCCAGATAGACAATCGCCGTCAGCACTTCAGAAGCATCGATCAATGAAGTCATGCCAGTCAGGTAGCGACCTGAAGCGCTGGTATCAGCTCCCTCAGCCTGAGCTCTCGATAACGTTGGGCGTGTGCCCCCTATAACCATCGCCTTCGCTTCTGCTCCTTGCCATCCGATCACCGTGTAATCACTGGACAGAAGTCTCGCACCTTGAGCAAAAAGCACCTCGCCAACCGACGTTTTTCCCGTACCGTATGTTCCAGTGATGGCAACCAGCTTGTCGTCAAGACTGGCGACTACCGCGTGTAAACCAAACAACCCGCACACGATCAGGACTCGTTGACAGGTAGCTCGCAACAAGCGTCGCCACTCATGCTCGGTCAGTTCAAAACAGCTTTGGATTACAGTCCTGCGCTGACCTGGAAAATCCTCAATGTGCGAACGATTGCTGACGCATAACTCAATTCGCCAAATGGCATGACTGCCTGATTCTTTTTGTTGAAATGGCAATACGCGTTCGGCTGCCGCCAACGCATGACGCTGTTCTGCGGCTGATCTAATGCCCGTAACTTCGATGCGGCCGCCGGAGAAACTCAAAATCATACGATTCGCGCAATGGACGCTTCGACTTCCTCAAGCGACTTGAATAACGCCGCAGTTGCTTTCCCTCTCCTTAACCAGAACAGGTCAAGGTCGTGCTGCAACTCATGTGGTTTTAGATAGTGTTGCTTGACGCCATATACACTTTGCAGAAGTTGAACCAACCACGCTCTCGCGCAGAAAATCAAATCGTTACGCTGCAGAAAACCACGGGAAGCGTAGCTTTTAATCATTGCCAGGCCGCGCGCCAGCCAGTCGTCATGATCAAAGTTTTCGGGTGGAAAAGCGGCACGCCCCAATTCGTAAGAGGGGAAAAATACGCCGGCATCGCCAAAGTCGATGACCCACAATTGACCCGCCTCGTCGACAATGATGTTCTTTTGCCCGTAATCCCCGTGAATAACACCTTTCGAGAGGCTTTTGATTGGCTCAATCAGAACCGAATACTGTTGCAGTTGGGCTTTGCGATCCTCGAGCAGGTCGTAACTGATGTCATCAAACTCGGATCTTTTCTCGAGCTGGCGAATTTCACCCAGGAGGTCTTCAACGGTCTCTATAATTTCAGCGACGCTTGTCTCAAGCCACTCGCCGGTTTCATCTTCGCCGGGGCGCGGAAAGCTCGATAAAGCCAAATGTGTGTCGGCGAGATTGAGGCCCTCTGCGCCCATAAGGTCTTCAGAGAACTTGTCGACTTGTTCATTTGCGCGAATGAAGCTAAAGACCGCGAGCCCGCCCTCTTCCAGCTCCGTCACTTTCTCATCGTCAATATTGGTTTTAATCGCGGGTGAAATAATCCCATTTTCGATGCAATGAGTCGTCACTTCGATTGAAATTTTTCCTCGTTCGGTGTCTTCGACAGACAAGAATTCCTTTACAAAAAAAGATTCACCAGCCGTTTCAATCGCCCAATTTCTTGATCCAAGACCGGCATAAATCCGCTTGATACACAGCGCTTCAATAGCATAGTGCTGACGAATCAGGCCAAGGACCCGCTGGCCTTCTTTGATCAGTTCCGGGTTCGAATCTTGAACATCTGCTGTCTTGTCAATTGTCATAATAGTGGCTCAATTTCTTTATAAAACCGTGCGATTTGAATCCATTCATCGCGTGCCGTTCCTGATGAATAAGATGGTTCTCTGAAGCGTGTTTCCGCTAGACGAAGGGCAGCGCCGAGATCGACAGAACTCTCAACATCACTTGCATAGAAAACGGCTGCGACGCCGACAGCCAACTCTCGAGTGGCGGGAAGATCTGGTGTTATTACCGGGACATTGAAGCCCCTCGCCGTCGAAATCGATGAGGGATGAAGAACATCACGAAAATAGGCATAGCGACCCGTGGTCAGGTAACTGCAAACTGCAACAGCTGCACGTCGATATAGCCGATGGGCCTCTGAAGGATCGACGCGCAATGGCCATAGCATGAGTCTTCCACCGCTCGCGGCCTGGAGGTCTCGCAGGCTACCCAAAAGACTGCTGTCGCGAGCTTCTCCTACGATAAAAAGAGTCGCGTTATTAGTACATTGCAGAAAGGCTCGCCCTACCCGCAGGAGGTCTTTATAGGCAGTGATGTGTCCGAACGCGAGAAACGCCTGCTCGCAATCGTCCATGGCACAAAGCAACGGTTCCAGACTGGTGTCGTGCTCGGTTTCTTCCATCCAGAGGCCAGCAGAGCCGCTTACTGACACGTTGGCCCGCGGTGCAAGTTGCCGGATGCTGTCAGCGTCGGCGTGCGTATGACAGATCACCATGTCGGACAGATCAAGGACATGTTGCATGCATTGACGATCCAGACTCGTCGGTTCTTCGCCATAAATAGGCAGAAGATTATGGACAGTCCAGGCAAGTTTGAGTCCCCGCTGCCTGGCAAGGGACAGCAACTGCAGGCTGTTATTCAGCAGCGCGGGATTCGGACCATTTTCATCACGGTAGAGACGCTGCAGCCGATGCAAACTGATAACGCCATTTGAGTCCAGGGCCGACTTCAGTTCAGGGAAATGTCGGCTCTCGATATTTTCAACTGCAAACGCACGATCCAGCGCCGAAAAATATGGGCTTCGGTGATGCGGATAATTGGAAATGACGTTCCACATGTTTCATTACTCGCAAGTCGGTCAGGTGCTGGCTATCCGGGTGTTCACGTCGCTCCAGAACTCAATGAACCGACTGTTGATTTGTGGCCCGTAATGGGCTTCAACAGCGGGCACGTCGATCCCATCTGGAAGGTTCATCAACTCAAGCTTGGCTCCCTTGAACAGCCCTAGCGCATCAGTGACATAGCGAATCTGTGCACTATCGCTATTTCTCAAGGATTGCCGTGAAGCAAAGGCTGGCAACCTGCGGGCATGCCACCCCAACATCGACGAGTCTGCATGCGGCAGTAAAACCGCCCCAAGTGGGGCGGAACGAACACCACAGAACCCGAAAGCGTTCAGAAACTGAGCCGAATCGAACCGAAGTCGACTACGTTCGGACGCCGACCAGGACGATGTAGGAGCGTCGTCCTGATAGTGACGCGATTCAACTGCACGACTTTGAATCATGCGTTTTTCAAGTAGCGATCCCGGTTCAATCAGATTGGTACCAACGGCGACGCGTTTAGGCCAACCGGAAACCATTACCTTGCCGTCTGGACTCACCCATAGGCCAATGAGGTCATCGGAGATGAATTCGCCACCCAGCTCGGCGCAACACTTGAACATAAGGGATGACTTGCCGCTTCCAGAATCACCGGCAAAAACGTACGCGCGCCCGTCAACCGCTACGGAAGCCGCATGAAGAAAACGAACGCCGCTACGGAAAAGGAAGCAGCCGAAAACATAACGAACAAGTCGGGTGAGCCCCCTGAGATTCCCGATCTCGGCACTTGCAATATCGACCCGCCAGTGTTTGTCGTCTGAAGCGCTTAACCTGACTGGATCTGCACCTTCGTCGGCGTGCTTGATAAACACCGCACTGTTCTGCTGTATGTCTTCCAGCGAAAACTCGATCTTGCCCTTATCGATCACATAAGCCGGCATATCGCCGCATGCAGTCCAATCCTTCAATTGTGGGTCGCTGCCAACGGTGATTGTCCGGGCGTCCATTGGATGCTCATAGCACCGGGTTACTGCAATACCAGGGCTGAGGATTCGCTCGAGCATATCGAATAGCGTGGGCAGTTCGGAAATGAGGTACAAGGAACGATCACAGGACTCAAGTCGAATCATGAGGCCTCCTGTAACATCTGTGCTGTTGTCCAGCAATGCACAACACCCATTGCTGCCGCCTCAAGCGCGCAATCGCTGCTCGGGAAACGACGAGTATCTCGAACCAGCTGCGGCTCAAGCGCAACCCACCCGCTATAGCGATCCACCCACAGTCGATGCAGAAGTTGCGCAATCTGCCCCGCCCCCTCTCCCGCCGGACAAGGACGCTGCCGTTCGGTGTCGAAGTCTTTAATGTGAACATGCCCAATCGCAACTTTGAGTGCGTCATAGAACTCCGATACCGGCGCGCAACAGCCTTGTTTTACGAAGTTCCCCGAATCCCATACCAACTTTAAATGCTCGCTCTCAAACTCCCGCACCCGTGCAAGCCCCTCCATGGCATAAGGAATTCCAGTGCCGATTTCCGGCTCGATCACCAGGCCCACGGACGAACGATCAATGGATGTACGAAGGGGCTCAAGCCAATCCAGGGCCTGCCGATTGCCTGGCGAACCGGACGGCGCGCAAAGCCGCCCAAATATCCGTATGGTTGGAATACGATGACGTTCAGCGACTTCATGCAGACGCAAAAGGTCACTGGTCATCGCTTGTGATTCGCCGAAGTGTTTTCCGAGCGAACTTGCCAGACCGGCAACCACCAGACCGGCATCATGAATCTGGCCTACCGCATCATCCAGTTCCTGAACGGATAGCTCTGCTACATTCCTTACACCAATACTTCTCAAATCAATAGCCCGCGCTCCAATGCGTTTCGCGGCTGCAACCTGCCCCTCGATGCTCGGCGAAAACTCGTCTGCAATGAGCGAAAAGTTAAATGGGATCTGATCTAGATTCATAGACTATTCCGTGGACGGATGCGCGGGGAGTTGATCAATAAGATCGCCATAATGGGCATAGGTAACCGCTACGCAATCTTCGATAGCGCAGAAAAAACGCTGTACAAATTGAATGAATTCGAAGTCCGGCTTTCCATCGGCGAAGAAAAAATCCCACCAATGAAAAGTCAGTACACCCAGCCCGTGCAGCCCGGAAACTGCCAGCACGCAACGGCTGAGCTCAACGGGGTCAGCTTGGTCCGAGCGAAGTTTTTGCTTGTTAAAAATCAACGACTGAAACAGCGTGAATGGCCAGCCGTGCGGCTGGATACCTAATATACGTTTTGCCTCGGAGCGATTTACGGTTGCACCTCTTTTATCAGCAAGACGCGTTACCTCGTCATCGCGAATGGACCTGCAAATACTTATATTGTGTGCGTGCAGGTACGCCTCCGCAGCGCAATGAATGTCATTGTGCGGAGGCACGAACATTCTGTAACCAACCACAGAGTCGAACCAGTCAAAACCGGACACCACGGTTTCCAGCAACGGCACATTCAGCGTGCTGAACTCTCGGGTATCGAGCCTTCCGACTTGAGACTGATGCGTCCAGCCATGCATGGCCAGTCCAAGCAGACCATCGCGATGCACGCTTTCGAGATAGGCGCTGAGCGGTTGATTATTCCAAACAAAGTCAGCTTCATCTGTACAGAACGCTGAGGCTGATTTCAGAAAGTAGTCAGGTCGAGTATAGGGAATCACTGAAAAGTTGATTGGGCGTGCCGCCCAGACCTGCTCGCGGAGAAACGCCATCGCCCAGATGGGAGTGGCGTGACAGATATCATCGTCGCGAATCACAAGCGTCAGGTTTTGTGTAATCCCGGCGTCCCTGCCGATCATTATGCTTCGCTCCAGTCAAAGCAGTGAATCAAGAAGGGTTGCGTCTGCGCCAATAGGGCTGGATATATTGAATTGAAGTCTTTCGCCGGGTGTATCCGGCAAACCGACTCGGCGAAAGACGCATGTTTGCTCTCAAGCCAACAATGCACTTCTTCAAGTAGCACCTGCCGTTGTTCGTCACTTTCATTGAGTTCATGAAGGCCAATCAAGTTCAGGTTGTTCCGATGTACTTTGTAGAGGTCTATCGAGGCAAAACCGTCCGGACTGCCTAAAAGACCGATGACTCCTTTTGTCTTGCTGTGGGCCAGCGCAAGCGCAATGCTTTCGGAGGTGGATACGGCATCGATGACCAAGCCAAACTTCAAATCTTGCGCAAGACTTTGAATGACCGATACACCTTCAATGCCTAGCGTCGGCATTTCAGTCTTTAATAGAGGAGCGTGGATAACAACATTGGGGCAGCCAAGCCGCTTGAGCTCAAGTACCGCACCTAACGCTATCGCACCTGTCCCTATCACAAGAACTGGTTCGTGCAGGCCAAGGGCGCCCAGGCTGGAATGGAGAGCGGAGGCAGCTACCAGTTGAATGCGAGCGATGGCCACTGTTGCCAGCGCCGAAAACTTGCAACACAACGCGCCTTCAAGGGAGCCGGCTACCCCGTGAGCCAGGGGGCGTATCCAGTATTGATCCGCAGAATGAGCGATATTGATGTAACCGAAGCGCCCGTCGGCACCACCGTGCAGGCGTGTACGGCGTCGCTCGGTTCCGCGACTGACTACGCTGTATGCACACTTCACTTCCATGGCCGAACTCCCTGTAAACCGAACATTTACGAGAGAGAAACAGCCTGCCGTTGAGCCGCTGACTCTCCCTTAACGCTTCCTTGCGCCAGCACATGCATTAGCACTAGATGGGTAACGTTGATGCAATCAACGCACATCTTCCCCGCAAGCACTGCCTTTCGGGAAAGGTAAACTCTGGGTCTAAATGAGTTGCTGAAAAATTTGCTGCAAACACGAAACATGCCGCGCCCAGCCACTCCCGAATATCGGCGCTTGTCGAGCCTACTCAGAAGTTTTCGAAAATATTCATTGGCGGTTTTCTACACCCCGGGGGATGCGTATTCGGGCGGCGCAGTATAAGGTGTGTAAGATTTAATTGCTATGTCAGAAAAGAGTGTAAAAGCTCAATTTTTCTAAACCAACGAGTTCTTTTTATCTAAAATCGCCTAAAAAATGAGCAACAGTCCTGGCAAAACGGTTGTAGCCCATATTAATGCAGTCGTTCCAGTACCGCGCGTCTTACTGCATCATAGTCCGACAGAACACAGCTGGATTGTTCGTCGATCTGAGGTTCCCTCACTCGCTTACACAGATTGACCGCAACAAACTCTGCTCCTGATCTTTGCGCACACAGGAGGTCATCCATAGAGTTGCCTACCATCACGACGTGAGCTACAGCCAGCGTTCGCCGAATCAGCAGAAGGCCTGCCGGGTCAGGCTTGGAAGCCACTTCACCACGACAGAGCAATACATCAAAAACATCGTGCAATCCGGCACGCTTCAACTGAGCGCAAAGCGAGACTCGATCTCGTCGAGTCAGAATAGCAAGAGGTACACCAAGCTCTTTTAGATGCTGAACTAGTTCACGCCCCCCTTCAAAAGCACAAGCACGGCGCTCTAGAGCATGTAATTGCGCGGCTATTTCCTTGATGATGGCTTCCCGCCCGTGAGGCTGCAAGCGTAGTGACTTCAGTGGGGAGGTATGACGATGACTTGTGTAGAAAACAGGCATCAGCCGCTGAAGCTCTTCCGGATCGTGTCGTGCAAGCACGGTTTCTATCGCCAGATCGATGAGAAAATCCGTATCGAAAATAGTCCCATCCCAATCAAAAACAACGACCGTCGAAAAACTGAACCGTGGCACCTATCTCTCCCTGAAATCTCACACACTTCCTCGACATAGTGTGCTGTCTGGCTACCGCGTTACGCAACAGCTGCGCAAAAAAAGCCCTGATGCCAGCACTGTTCCGGCAGTGACCAACGTTACCGATACCCTCGACACAATCATCATGAAGCTGACCGTTTCCGAAACGGTGGCTGAGGGTGGCACCTTTACTTACAGTGCAATGGTTGCCGCGCTGGTCACCGGCTCTCCAAAAGTCGTGACTCTGGAGGCGCTGAACATCCGTCGTCGTCCACCGTACAACTGTCGTCACACCTGTGCGACAATATGCGTTATGTCTGGCATGAACCCCGCCTTCATCTCCCAGCAGCTCGGCCATAGTGTGCAGATGCTGCTCTCGACTTATGCGCGTCGGATCAACTCAAGCTCGGATTGGAGCGAAATGCAAAAGCTCCAGATTGGTCCCAAATTGGTCCCAGCTCAAACAAGCGCACCCTAAGCTATTGATAGGTAAAGTAATTGATCTCCACAGCTAACATCACCATGCAGTTCGGCGCCAAGCCGCTCTTCGAGAACGTCTCGGTCAAGTTCGGCGCCGGCAACCGCTATGGTTTGATCGGTGCCAACGGTTGCGGCAAGTCGACCTTCATGAAAATCCTCGGTGGCGACCTCGACCCGTCCGGCGGCCAGGTCATGCTCGAGCCGAATGTACGCCTGGGTAAACTGCGCCAGGACCAGTTCGCCTACGAAGAATTCACCGTGCTCGACACCGTGATCATGGGCCACGAGGAGCTGTGGAAGGTCAAGGCCGAGCGCGACCGCATCTACTCGCTGCCGGAAATGAGCGAAGAAGACGGCATGGCCGTGGCCGAGCTGGAAACCGAGTTCGCCGAGATGGACGGCTACACCGCCGAATCCCGCGCCGGTGAGCTGCTGCTGGGCCTGGGCATTCCCCTGGAACAGCATTTCGGCCCGATGAGCGAAGTGTCCCCAGGCTGGAAACTGCGCGTATTGCTGGCCCAGGCGCTGTTCTCCGACCCGGAAGTGCTGTTGCTCGACGAACCGACCAACCACTTGGACATCAATACCATCCGCTGGCTGGAAAACATCCTGACCCAGCGCTCCAGCCTGATGATCATCATCTCTCACGACCGTCACTTCCTGAACAGCGTGTGCACCCACATGGCTGACCTGGACTACGGCGAGCTGCGCCTGTTCCCGGGCAACTACGACGAGTACATGACCGTGGCGACCCAGTCCCGCGAGCAACTGCTGTCGGACAACGCCAAGAAGAAAGCGCAGATCTCCGAACTGCAATCCTTCGTCAGCCGCTTCTCGGCCAACGCCTCGAAAGCCAAGCAGGCCACCTCCCGTGCCAAGGCGATCGACAAGATCCAGCTGGCCGAAGTCAAGCCGTCGAGCCGTGTGAGCCCGTTCATCCGTTTCGAGCAGAACAAAAAGCTGCACCGCCAGGCGGTCATGGTCGAGAAGATGGCCAAGGGCTTCGACGGCAAGCCGCTGTTCAAGGACTTCAGCTTCCAGGTTGAAGCTGGCGAGCGCGTGGCGATCATCGGCCCGAACGGTATCGGCAAGACCACCCTGCTGCGCACCCTGGTCAACGAACTGACCCCGGACGCCGGTAGCATCAAGTGGACCGACGCCGCCGAGCTGGGCTACTACGCCCAGGACCACGCCCACGACTTCGAAGACGACGTGAGCCTGTTCGACTGGATGGGCCAATGGACCCAAGGCGAACAAATGATTCGCGGCACCCTGGGCCGTATGTTGTTCTCCAACGACGAGATCCAGAAGTCGGTCAAAGTAATCTCCGGTGGTGAACAAGGGCGCATGCTGTTCGGCAAGCTGATCCTGCAAAAGCCCAACGTGCTGATCATGGACGAACCGACCAACCACTTGGACATGGAATCCATCGAAGCGCTGAACCTGGCGCTGGAAAACTACCCGGGCACGCTGATTTTCGTCAGCCACGACCGTGAGTTCGTATCGTCCCTGGCCACCCGCATTATCGAGTTGAGCCCTAGCGGCGTGATCGACTTCAGCGGCACCTATGACGACTACCTGCGCAGCCAGGGCGTGGTGTTCTAAGAACAGCACTTAGCTGCAAGCAAAAGCCCTGTCCCTGTGACGGGGCTTTTTTGCATCCGCACTGTGCCGGGCGCTGATTCTGTGGACCATGCATAACCAATGTGGGAGCTGGCTTGCCTGCGATAGCGGTGGTTCAGCTATAGATTCACCGACTGATACACCGCCTTCGCGGGCAAGCCCGCTCCCACAGGGATCTACTGTAGGCGTCCCTCGCTCCTACAGGGATGCGGGATATGCCATGATGCTTCACCGCCCGCCAGCGATTGAGTAGTCATGCCTGCCGCCCCCTCCTCCCTGTCGATCACCCTGCAGATCGTTTCCATCGTCTTCTACACCTTCATTGCCTTTATCTGCATCGGCCTGCCGATCGCGGTGATTCCAGGCTATGTGCACGAGCAATTGGGCTTCAGCGCCGTGATTGCCGGGGTGACCATCGGTTCGCAGTACCTCGCCACGCTGCTCAGCCGCCCGATGGCTGGGCGAATGTCGGATAACGTCGGTACCAAACGCGCGATCGTGCTGGGCCTGGCCGGTATTCTGATCAGCGGTGTACTGACCTTTATCGCCACGCTGCTGGAAAGCCTGCCGAGCTTGAGCCTGGGCATTCTGATCGCCGGTCGCCTGCTGCTCGGCGTGGCCCAGGGCCTGATTGGCGTGGGGACCATCAGTTGGTGCATGGGCGCCGTGGGCGCTGAGCACACCGCACGTTCGATTTCCTGGAATGGCATCGCCTCCTATGGCGCCATTGCCATTGGTGCGCCACTGGGTGTGGTGATGGTGGCTGACTACGGCTACACCAGCCTGGGTATTGCCCTGGCGGTGCTGGCGGCGTTGGGCCTGGTGCTGATCCGCAATAAACCCTCGGTGCCAGTGGTGCGTGGCGAGCGGCTGCCGTTCTGGGCGGTGTTCGGGCGTATCGCGCCATTCGGCGCCAGCCTGTGCCTGGCGTCGATTGGCTACGGCACGCTGACGACCTTCATCACCCTGTATTACCTCAATCGTGGCTGGGCCGGCGCAGCGTATTGCCTGACGGTATTTGGTGTGTGTTTTATTCTCTCGCGCCTGGTGTTTATTTCTGCGATCAGCCGGTTTGGCGGGTTCACCGCCGCCATCGCCTGCATGCTGATCGAAACCCTCGGCCTGACGCTGTTGTGGCTGGCGCCGTCTACCGGCGTGGCCTTGATCGGCGCAGGGTTGACCGGTTTTGGTTTGTCGCTGGTTTACCCGGCGCTTGGCGTGGAAGCCATCAAGCAAGTGCCGGACAGCAGCCGCGGCGCGGGGCTGAGTGCCTATGCGGTGTTTTTCGACCTGGCCCTGGCGATTGCCGGGCCGTTGATGGGCGCCGTGGCGTTGAACCTCGGCTACGGCTGGATATTCTTCTGCGCGGCGTTGCTGTCGGTCAGCGCGCTCGGCCTGACCGTACTGCTCAGGCGCCGCGCCTACTGATCAGCGGTCTGCAAGCCGGCACGGGTGGCCTCGCCCAGGGTATGGCTGAAAAAGCGCCCGGCTTCGGAGACCAGATCGCGGTGGATGCCTTCGCGATCAACGCCATCGGCATCCGTGCAAATGGCTGGCATGCTCGCCAGTTGATCGCTGTCACACGGCGCCATGAACACGAAGTGCCCGGCCCCGGCCAACAGTTTGAAATCCGGTGGCTGCGGCAACTTGCGCGCCAGGGCGGCGGCGTTTTTGTCCACGGCCACCAGCTGGTCGCCATCGCCACTGTAGAGCAGCACCGGCACATGCACGTCCGCCAGGGTGTGGCGGCCGAACATCAAGCTCAGCGGCGCCATCAGCATCAAGGCATGGATGCGCGGGTCGGCCTGGGGTTGCAAATCGTCGCGATCGACCACCAACTCGCCCTTGGTGGTGCACGCGTCGCGGTCTTCGGGGCGTTCCAGGCAGTAGCGACGCAGACGTTCGAAATCAGGCTTGGCGCCCGCCAGGATCAATGCCGTCTCGCCACCGGCGGAATAACCGATGACGCCGATCTGATCGATATCAACAAAGGGCGACAGCATCGGCTCGGCCAAGGCGGCGGTGATCGCCTGGGAAATCTGGATCGGCCGCCCATACAAATTACTTACCGTGCCCAGGCGGCTGTGGTCCTTGTAGTTGTCCCCGGGATGCAGCACCGCCACCACCACAAAGCCCTTGCGCGCCAAAGCGGTGGCCAGGTCATGCAGGGCCAGCGGCGTGCCGGTATTACCGTGAGACAGCATCAGCATCGGGAATCGCCCGATCGCCACCTTGGCATCTTCGCCGGCCGCCACATGGTAGGCGCCCAGCGCGGTGGTGCGCTCGGCATCGGTAGAGGGGTAGAACGCGATGGCTTTCATCGGCTGCGCATCCAGCGGGTCGAGAAAACTCATGCGATGAAACCCCACACTCCAATGGGGGTGCGGTGCCGGCGCGGCGTGCACTGAAACCAGGCCGCCAATCAGGGAAAGAACCAAAACAGCACAAAGACGCATCATGGGGATGTCCACCTTTGCTGCACAAGAACCGGCCTGTCGAATAAAAAGTCCAGGGTATCGAATGAATGTCTGCATAACCTGGGCCACAACGAAAAAACTCCGTACTCCACTCGCGTTCAAGCGACCAGAATACAGAGTTTAGGCGCTCGGTTTCAGAATGAAACCGAGGACAGGCCAAATTTACATAAGCCTTACGCAGCGGCGAACAGTTGCTCGTTGATGCGCACGTTGGCGTCGCTCATGGCTTTGCTGCGCACTTCATCACCGTAGGCCAGGCCTTCGGCGCGGACGATCTCGATGTCAGTGATGCCGAGGAAACCGAACAGCAGCTTCAAATAGCCTTCGTGGGCAGCGCCCGAGGCCTGGTCGGCATGCAGGCCGCCGGCGGTGGAGACAATAATGACTTTCTTGTTGCCGCACAGGCCTTCAGGGCCGGCTTCGGAGTAACGGAAGGTCTGGCCGGCCACCGCGATACGATCGATCCAGGCTTTCAACTGGGTGGGGATGGTGAAGTTGTACATCGGCGCACCGACTACCACGGCATCGGCGGCGAGGAATTCAGCCAGTGACGATGCACTCAGTTCAGCCTCGTGCTTTTGCGCCGCATCGCGCAGTTCAGCGGCAGTGCCCAAGGCGCCCAGGGTCGCGCCGGAGAAATGGTTGATGCCTTCGCTGGCGAGGTCACGGTAAGTCACTTCCACGCCCGGCTGAGCGGCTTGCCATGCCTTGACCACACCCGCGCTGAGCTGACGGGAGGCCGAGTTGTCGCCGAGGATGCTGGAATCGATGTGCAAGAGTTTCATGGGGGATCTCCAAGTGAGGATCGCCACCGGGCGATCAAGTGGGGTTGATCCTACAGACAGAACCAATGCTCGATTAGACGGTTAGAATATGATTATTCGTCCTACCTATGGGACGAACACAGTCGCGTGGTTCTCATCGTTCATTCAAGGCCACCGTTTTGCGCAGTAGCCGTGGTGCCCTCAGCGAGAAAAATCTGCTGCGGCAAGGTGAAGTTGCGCAGCGCCAGCAACGCCAGCGGCCCGGTGCTCATTTCGGTGCGCAAGTTCCAGGTCAGGTCCAGGCCATCCGGGGCCTTGAGCACCATGCGAAAGCGGCTGTCGCCGTCGTCCAGCGGTGTGAGCGTGGCCTT